>NZ_JBEYFC010000211.1:0-14163 GCF_040634175.1 Streptomyces sp. NPDC007162 | reverse complement strand
TGGCGGCCGTCACCCTGGCGTGCCGCATCTGGGTCCTCTGCAGTTCGTTCAGGCGGGGAGCGAGCCCCACCGTGTCCCGGGTGAGCAGCGAGTGCGCCTCGTCCAGCTTCTGCTCCCGCATCAGGGGCTGGTCGCGGTACTGGGACGTACCGAGGTTGAGCGAGGTGCTGTACGTGTTCAGCAGACCCATGACCGTACCGAGGTCCTCGTCGGTGCGGTCCGCGATCCGGGAGAGGCCCTGGTCGGCGGCGGAGAGCTGGGACCGGTAGGTCTCGCCCGAGCCCGCCACGTCGACCAGGTGCATCCGCACCAGGGCCTGGGCCTCCTGGTCGGCGCGGACCGCCGCCAGCCGGGTGCCGGCGAGCCCCTGCACGGCCGGCGCCTCGCGGGAGGCGAGGGCGGTGGCGCCGCGCTGGGTCTGCCGGTAGGAGAAGAACAGTGCGGTCGAGGCGACGGCCGCACACAGGAACAGCACCAGCAGGTGCGTCTCCAGCAGCCGGCGGGTGCGCCAGGGGGCCAGCCGCCGGCGCCAGAGGGCGGCGGGGGAGTACCGCCGTAAGGAGGCGATGCGCACGGTCGTCACAGCAGCTTCTCCCCGCAGACGATGCAGTGCCGGGCCTCGCTCCCGGCCGGGCGGCCGCAGTTGCCGCAGCGCGGCCCCGGTGGTGCGTCGACCGTGTCGGGCAGCAGCGCGCCGGGACCCGACCCGGCGCGCAGGATCATCGAGCCGAGTGTGCCGGCGTCGACCGCGCGCAGCCGGATCCGTCCCTCGGCCGCGTCCTGGATGTCGGCGACCGTCCGGATCTCGTCCAGCACCCATCCCGTGCCGAACCGGGCCGCCAGCCGGGCCGCCCGCCCCAGGCAGTCCTCGGCGGTGTCCCGCCGGTGCTCCCGCAGCGCGGCCAGACCCTCGCGCAGCGCACCGCGCATCTGGGCGGTGGCGTTGAGGCTGCGCACGCTTCCGGCACCGGCCGCGGCGGGCGGCACGGACCGGTCGGCGAGGTGCCAGCGGGCGACGACGGGCTTGTGCACGTCCCCCACCGACACCATGGCGAACTGCAGCTCGGTCTCCAGCGGATCGGCGTCGGCATCGGCGACCAGGGTCAGCAGGTAGTCACGTCTGCCCTGTTCCCACTGGTAGGTCGGGAAGCTCCAGCGGTGCGGCCGGCCGTGCTCGGGCAGTCCGACCAGGCGGTGCGGCCGGGGCGCCTTCTCGCTGAGCGAGACCTGGCGCACCGAGGGCCGCAGCGTCACCTCGATCGGCAGCTGCGGCGAGTGCACCCGGCGCAGCCGCGCGATGGCGTCCGTGACCGCCCGGCCCAGCCCGGCGTCCACGAACTGCGCGGTGCCGTGCAGCCGTTCGGCGAGGACCAGCAGCGGGTCGGGGGCCCAGTCGGCGCCCACCGCGAACACGTCGCAGGTGAACAGCGCGGCACAGGCGTCCAGTTCCGCCTCCAGGTGGGGCTCCTGGAAGGCGGCGCTGCTGCCGTCGGTGATCAGCACCAGGTGTCGTACGGACAACGGGCGGCCGGCGAGCAGGGAGCGTGCCCCGGCCACCCAGTGCGCGTACCCGGCGGGCCGCGGACGGTCCCGGTGCAGGGGCAGCGAGCCCGCGGCGAAGGCGGCCCGGCGCCGCTGGTACTGGTCGGCGACGGCCCACTCGTCGTCGCCCAGCGGATAGCAGCGGACCGGCTCGGGGCCGCTGCCCAGCACGGCGAACGAGATCCGGTCGGGCAGCGCGCGCAACGCGGCGGGCAGCGCGTGCCGGACGGCTGCCCGGTTTGCCTCGGCGACGTCCACCGCGATGATCACGGCGAGCTCCACCGCGGGCAGGTCGGTGGGCGCGCCGTCGGCGGCCACGTCGACCCGGAGCCGGGCCTCGATCTTCGCGCTGCGGTGCGGACGCAGATCGCCGTCCAGGTCGACGCGGAGTCGGATGCCCGGCTGCGGCGGCCGGGTGTGGCTGCTCATGTCCTGTGTCACCGCTCCTTCCGGGGTGCGATCAGAACAGGGTCTGGGGGCGGACCGCGTGCAGGAGGTCCACCAGGTGTTCGTGGGCGGCGGGCGACTCGTGGTGCCGGGCGGCCAGCTGGCGGTAGAGCGACTCCATCCGGGCGCGCAGCGCGCGTTCCGCCGCGCTCAGCCGCCGCAGCCTGCGGCCGTCCAGCCGGCCGGCTCCGCCGCCCCGCGGCCCTGGCCGGTCGTCGAGGCTGTGCAGCGCGTCCAGTTTCCATTCGTGCAGTTCGATGCTGAGCCGCAGCGCCTCGTCCTCGGACAGACTCGGCTCGGCCGCGCCCGGTCTGCGGCCCACCAGATGCGGCAGTTCGGCCAGCGCCGCGTCGACCTCCGCGGGCGCCGCGAGCGAAGCGAGACGGGGGTCCCCCCGGACGAAGTCCGAAGGAGGATCCACGTCCCCGGGCAGCCGGGCCGCACGGATGCGCAGCGCGGCGATCCGGGCGACGGTGTGGTCCAGGGTGCCGGGCCCCACCCTGCCGAGCACGTCGAGGGCGGCCCGGCGGTCGCCCGCGCGCAGGGCGAGCCTGGCGAGGCCGAGTGCGGCGCCGCCGTGCGCGGGGTTGCGGGCGAACACCGCCTCGTACAGCTCCCCGGCGGTGGGTCCGGCCGTGTCGTCGCCGAGCCGTTCCCCGCAGTAGGCGAGGGCCAGCTTCGGCGCGTACTCGCCGGGCAGTTCGAGGTGGACCCGCATGAAGTGGGCCCGGGCCTCGGCGACCTGCTGGGGGCTGTCGTCCAGACCGGCGCTGCGCAGGGCGAGCAGGGCGCGGTGCCACTCCAGCCGCCAGCGGCGCACGGCGGACGGGCCGGGGATGGAGTCGGCGGTGTCCAGTTCCGTCTGCGCCAGCTCCAGGTCCTCCCTGGTGTTGCGGTCCAGCAGCACCCGTACGTTGTGCAGGCAGATCTCCACCGAGCGCGGCTTCTCGTCCTCCTGGGCGAGGAGCTGACCGGGGTCGTAGCCGCTGCTCACCTCGAAGCGGGCGGTCTGCGGGTCGCCCGGGTAGCGGCGCGGAACCGGCAGACAGCCGGCGATCTCCGCGGGGGTGGGGGCGCCGAGGTCGAGGGCCGGGGCCACGGGCGGCGCGTACCGGTCGGGGCGCGGGCGGTACAGCCAGTGTTCGATGCCGGGCACCGTGCCGAGCCTGGCCCCCAGCAGCTGCGGCGAGGGCCGGAAGTAGTCCGACGGCTCGGGCGGGTCGCTCTTGCCCCGCAGGGCCCGGATCTCCCGCAGCGCGCCGCGCAGTTGGTTCGCCATCTCGCGGGCGTCGGCGAAGCGCCGTCCCGGGTCCTCGCGGACGGCGCGCTCGACGACCCGGCGGAAGGAGTCGGTGCCGAGGCCGGGCACCACCGTGACCGCCCAGCCGGCCAGTTCCCGCAGGGTGACGCCGACCGTGTACAGGTCATGGGCGACGGTGGGCGAACCCGAGAAGGCGATCTCCGGCGCCATGTACTCGGGAGTGACGTGGGCGGGCGGCCGGCTCTGCCCCTCCTCGCGCATGCCGCCGAGGTCGATGACCTTGACGCCGGCCCCGTGGTGCACGACGTTCGAGGGCTTCATGTCGCCGTAGACGAAGGGCCGTTCGCCGCCGGCGTGCAGATGGGCGAGTGCCTCCAGGATCTGGCAGCCGTACGCCGCGACATGCTCGATGTCCAGGACCGACTCGCCGCGCCGGGTCTCCTCGACGACCTTGGCGAGGGTGCCGTCGCCGACGTCGTCCATGACGATGTAACCGCCGGTGGTCTCGCCGCTGTCGTCGCGCCGGGCGACGAAGTCCCGGATCTGGACGATACGGGGGTGGCGGATGGCGACGAGGTTGCGGCGCTCGACGTCGGCGAGCCGGGCGCCGTCGTCCTCGTACCGGTTCAGCAGTCCCTTGACGGCGACGACCTCACCCAGGTGGGTGTCCTCGGCGAGGTAGACCCAGCCCTGGCCGCCGTGCGCGATCGGCCCCATGATCCGGTACTGGTCGCGCAGCAGGTCGCCCTCGGCGAGTTCCGGTTCGTACGAGTAGCGGGCACCGCAGGCCGGGCAGTACCCCTTGAGGGGGACCGGGCCCGCGGTGTAGGGCGGGGCGAAGGTGATCCCGCAGCCGGCGGCCGAACAGCCCATCCGGATGCGCAGCGGCGCCTCGGGACGGATGAGGCGCGCGTCGGCGGGGCGGGCGGTGCGCTCGGGGAGCGTGAGGAGGTCACTCGGGCCGAGCTTCCGCGGCTGGGCCGGCAGTGCGGGCAGCCCGGGGCGCTGCTCCGCCCGACCGCACACGGCGCACCAGCCGGTCGGCAGCACGGTCCCCGCGCAGGGAGCACCGTCGAACCGCCGGTGCGGACACCCACTCATCACCTCACCCCCGTCCCGTGCGCGTCGCACGGCGACAGAGACCAGCCCGCGCCCGGGAAGCGCCGCCTCCGGCCCGCGTTCGGCCTTCTCGTGCGGTGTACGGCGAATGGCGGCTCGGGGTTGTGCACGGCGTACGGCGGGTCGGTCCTGCGTACGGGGTCTGGCGGGTCGGCCCTGCGTACGAGGTCCGGCGGCTCGGGCCTGCGTACGAGATCCGGCGGGACTTGCCTGTGTGCGGGGTGCGCAGCGTCCGGCGGCTCGGTTCTCCGGGCGGGGTGCGGCGGCTCGGAAATGCGTCCGGCGTGCGGAGTTCCCGGCCCGGGTTCGGCATCGGCGTCGGCCCGGCTGTCCACGGCGTACGGCGGCTCCGATGTCTGTCCGGCGTACCGCATCAGCGGTTCTCCTGGCGGGCCAGGTCGGTGCGGAGGGTGCTGATCAGGGTGCGGAGGCGGGTGAGGTGGTGCTGCGGGTCCCGTTCGGCGTCGATGCGGCGGCGTTCGGCACGGCGCAGGTCGGCGGTTTCGGTGACCGAGCCGAGGGATGCGCTGGCCACGACGCCCCGGCGGACCGCGTTGCCGAACTCGGCGAGCTCCAGCCGGTCGAGCAGGGCGTCCGTGTGGCCGAGGAGCGCGGGCCGCAGCAGTTGGTCGCGGGCCGCGGTCCAGCCCGCGCCGCCCTCACGGTGGAAGACCAGCAGCAGCCGGAAGCCCAGCTCCGTCAACCGTGAGAGGAGCTCGATCAGGGGACCGGGCTGCGGTTCCTCGTCGAGACCCTCGACGACCACCGTGACCGGCCGCACGGGCGTGACCTCGGACGCCGGAGCGGGCCGGCGCCTGGTGCCCAACAACCACTCCCAGTGCGCGAGATAGCCGCCGACCGGGAAGGAGACCACCCCCAGCGCCCGGTCGGCGAGGCGCGGTCTGCTGTCGCCGGCGCGATGGACCACGTCGGCACGGTGCAGCAGATGGCGCAGCGAGCGCTCCTTGCCGCTGCCCGGGGCCACCACGCTGATCTTCACCGGGTCCTCGTCGGGGTCGTCGAACCACCGCCCCACCCGCTCCTCGAACCCACGGTCCCAGGCGTCAGGCCTGCTCAACTCAGCCACCAGCGGCGACAGTTCGGCGATACGGTCGACGGGTACCAGATACGAGAACGCGAGCCGGTTGTCCTCGGGCAGCGGTGCGCCCAGGTCGCCGCGCCAGCTGACGACGAGCCCGACCACGCGGGCGGGGCCGCCGTCCCGCGGCCGGGTGCACACGGCGGCACCGCTGAAACCGGCACGCACCACGTGCGCCTTGGTGACGGAGTCGAGCTGGACCCGCTCGCCGCTGGCCCCGCCGATCCGGCCCCACAGGCTCATACCGTCGTCGAAGCCCTCGGCGTAACCGGTCGCGTACACCTCCAGGCCCGCCCTGAGCCGGCGTTCCAGCGGAGCGGGACGGGCCCGCGGGCGCGGGCTGTCCAGTCGTAACACGGCGACGTCGGCACCGCGTTCGCCGTCCCGCAGCCAGCCGCCCGGCATGACCCGTGCGGCGACCGGCTCCAGCGCGCGGTTCTCGGCGAACTCGAGCCACATCACCGCGTCCGGATGGCGTACCACATGTGCACAGGTCAGCGCCGTGTGCTGGTCGACGAGTACACCGGCCCCGCAGACGGGGCCGTGCGCGTCCTCGCGTCGCAGCCTGAGTCTCCAGTCCGCACGCAGTTCCCCCATGCTGTCTCACACTACGCGCGGGGCATGCTGCGTCCCTAGACTTGTGAGCGGCTCGGATCGGTCAATCAATCGGTTAATCAGCGCAAGCCTGCGAGGAGTTGTCATGGGGGATCCGGAACCGATCGGCCTCGCGGAGGCCATCGGCGCGGTGCGCGCGGAGCTGGTCCGGGCCCAGGCCGAAGGGGCCGAGAGCGACTGGCGGTTCAGCGTGGAGCAGGTCAGCCTGGAGTTCGCGGTGCAGTTCCACCGGGGTGGCGAGGGCGGCGCGGGCCTGCGGCTGGGCGTGGTCGACGCCCGCCTCGGCGGCTCGGTGAGCCATGACTCCACCCACCGCATCCAGGTCGACCTCAAGCCGCTGCCCGGCCCCGGCGGCCGCCACCACGAGGTGAGCCGCGAGGACGGCGGTTCACTCTCCCGGGGGTAACACAGGAGTCGTTCAGGAGCCGTTCAGGCCGGAACTGCCAGGGTCGGTCCCGGTGACCCCCGCGGTCGCCCGACCGAACAGGAGCCCCCCACCTTGCAGCAGTCAAAAGTCCGCACCGGCCCGGACCTCCCGGCCCCGGCCACGTCGGTGATGAAGAAACTCCCGGAGGTGACCCTGGCGTTCTGGATCATGAAGATCGCCGCGACCACCCTCGGCGAGACGGCAGGCGACCTCTTCTCCCAGACCCTGAAGCTCGGTTACTTCCTCACCACGGTCGCGCTGTTCCTGGCCTTCGTGGTGACGCTGGTCGTCCAGCTCCGCGCCGACCGCTACAACCCGTTCTTCTACTGGACCGTCATCCTGTCGACCAGTATGGCCGGCACCACCATGTCCGACTTCATGAACCGGGACGCCGACGCGAAGTACCTGCCGGCGGGCGCCACCTCGCTCGGCTGGGGGCCGCAGGGCCTCGGCCTCGGCTATCCGGCCGGGGCGGCGATCCTCATCTCCCTCCTCATGGCCGTCTTCGCCGTCTGGCGGCTGAGCGGGACGACCTTCCAGATCCGCGAGATCGTCACCTTCCGCGGGGAGGCGCTGTTCTGGTCGGCGATCCTCGTCTCCAACACGCTCGGCACCTCCATGGGCGACTTCCTCTCCGACAGCTCCGGCCTCGGCTACGCGGGCGGCGCGCTGCTGGTGGCCGGGGCGCTCGCGGTGCTGGCCGCCCTCATGAAGGTGCCCGTGGTGCCGAACGTCCTGCTGTTCTGGATCGCGTTCGTCCTCACCCGCCCGCTCGGCGCGACCGCGGGCGACTTCCTGACCAAACCGGTCGCCAAGGGCGGTCTGAACCTCGGTACGGCCGGATCCTCGGCGGTCCTGCTGGCCGTCCTGCTCGGCCTCATGACCCACGCGCGGCTCCGGGAGCGCCGGGTCTGAGGGAAGGCCCACAGGGCGAGCACCTCGGCGCCTACCATCGCGGGAACCCCTTCGGACAGGGGATGCGCCGAGGTGTTCAGGTTGCGCTCAGGTTGGCCGGCCGTTGATGAAACTCATGCACCAGAAGCCCCAAAACAATGGCAAAGACATCTGTGGCACCGAAGGTGCGCCGTGTCATGGTGCGGCTCATGACCCCAGAGCACCTCCTCGACGACCGCCCCCGGGCCACCCTGCGCGTACTGGCGAACAAGGTTCCCGAAGTGACCGCCTACTTCTGGATCATCAAGGTGCTCACCACCGGGATGGGGGAGACCGCGTCGGACCTGCTCGCCAAGGTCCTCGGCCCGGTGCCCGCGGTCGCCCTCGGCGGACTCGCTCTCGCGGCCTCGCTGGCGGTGCAGTTCGCCGTCCGCCGGTACATCGCCTGGGTGTACTGGACGGCCGTCGTCATGGTCAGCGTGTTCGGCACGATGGCCGCCGACGTCCTGCACGTCGGCCTCGGTGTGCCCTACACGCTGTCCACGCCGTTCTTCCTGTTCGCGCTGGCCGCGGTCTTCGCCCTCTGGTACGCCGTCGAGCGGACCCTGTCCATCCACAGCATCCGCACCCGCCGCCGCGAGGCCTTCTACTGGGCGGCCGTCCTCGCCACCTTCGCCCTCGGCACCGCGGCCGGCGACCTGACCGCCACCGCCGGTCTCGGCTACTTCGGTTCTGCGGTCCTCTTCGCCGTCGCGATCTGTGTGCCCGCCGTCGCCCACCGGGGCGGCGCCCTGAGCGCCGTGCCCGCGTTCTGGACGGCCTACGTCATCACCCGCCCCCTCGGTGCCTCTCTCGCCGACTGGATGGCGGTCGGCCACACCCGGGGCGGGCTCGCGCTCGGCCTGGGTCCGGTCACCCTCGGCTGGACGGCGGCCATCGTCTGCTTCGTCGGCTATCTGGCCGCCTCCCGCCGGGACACGTCCACGGCGCTGTGACCCTCCCTCAGTACCGCACCGGAAGGGCCGGCAGGCCCCGGGTGCGCATCGAGGGACGCCAGCGCAACCGGTCCACGGGAGTGTCCAGTTCGAGACCGGGGAGGCGTTCCAGGAGAGCGGTCAGGGCGATCTCGGTCTCCAGGCGGGCGAGCGGTGCGCCGAGGCAGTAGTGGATGCCGTGACCGAGGGCCAGGTGCCCGGTGGTGTCCCGGCCGATGTCCAGCCGGTCGGGCTCGGGGAAGCGGCGCGGGTCGCGACGGGCCGCCGCCAGGGACAGCAGCACGGTCTCGCCCGCCGGGACCGTCGTAGCGGGCCAGCTCCTCCACGGCCGGGCCGATCCGGGCGGGATCGGCGCGCAGCGCGGCCAGCTGGGCGGGGTCGCGGAGCAGGGCCAGGGTGGCGTTGCCGATGAGGTGGACGGTGTTCTCGTACCCGGCGAACAGGATGAGGAAGGCCAGGGACATCAACTCGTCCTCGCTGAGCCGGTCCTCCTCGTCCCGTACCGCGATCATGGCGGAGAGCAGGTCGTCGGCGGGCTCCGCGCCCTTGCGGGCGAGCAGCCGGGCGAAGAAGGCGAGCAGCGCCCCGACCGCCTCCTTCGCCCGCTCCGGCCGTGCGGGGTCGGGGACGACGAGCGCGTCCGTCCAGGACCGGAAGTCCGGCCGGTCCGACTCGGGGACCCCCAGCAGCTCACAGATCACGGCGATGGGCAGCGGCGCGGCGTAGGCGGCGATGAGGTCGGTGCGGCCGGGCGGTGCGAGGGCGTCGAGCAGGGTGTCGGCGGTCCGCCGGACCGGTTCGCGCAGCCGGGCGACGCGCCACGGGGTGAACGCCTGCGACACCAGGCGTCGGACCCGGGTGTGGTCCGGCGGGTCCATGTTCAGCAGGTTGGCGTCGAGCGCGGGCGGCAGCGCGAGCCCGCGGTAGCCGCCGGGCGCGGCGTGCGCCTTGTCGAGGGAGAGTCGCGGGTCGGCGAGGGCCTGCCGGACGTCCTCGTACCGCGTCACCAGCCAGGCCGGCAGCCCGTCGGTCCCGGCGATCCGGTGCACGGAGCCGGCCTCCCGAAGCCGGGCATAGGCGGCGTAGGGGTCGGCGAGCAGCTCGACGGGGTCGACGGCGGGTGTGCTGGGCGCCTGAGGCGGGGCGCTGACGGCGCTTGCGCCCGCCGAGTCGGTGGGCGGCGTGGTGGGTTCGACGGGGGTCGGGGCGCCGGGTGTTCGGAGTCGGGCGCCGAGAGCGTCGACGGCGCCGACGGTCGCCCGGTCGTCGGCAAGCGGTGCGGTGGGGTCGACGGGGATCGGGCCGCCGGGCGTCTGGGGTCGGGCGCTGACGGCAGCTGCGGCCGACTGGTCGGTGCCCGGCTCGGCGGGGCCAACGGCGGCCGGGCCTGCGGGAGTTGTGCGAGCGTCCATGTCTCCCACCCTGGACAGCCGCCGCCGGGCGAACTGGTCGCGACGGACACGGATCTGCTGGACGCGGCCCCGGACACGCTGCGCGCGGTGCCGGCACACGCCACGACGACAGCCGACCGCTGAACCCACGGACCGTACTGGCCCGACGCGGATGCGCGAGCCGGCGTATGAGATGGTCGGCGCCCCGGCGCCGCTCCGTCACACCCCCCTGTGGCTGAGTGGGTCCGGCCGTGGGCTGCGGGGGCACGGCCGCCGCCCCAGGGCGAGGGCCAGGCCGAGGACCAGCGGGATCTGCAGGAGCCACTGGATCACCGGAGGTCCGGGCTTGCCCCCTCGCCCGAGCGGGACGTCGCCCTGGGGATCGACGGTCACCGTGTGAGTGCCGCCCACCACCCACTTCCAGTCCATGAGCTGGTTCTCCTCGACCGGAGCCAGCGGTGGGCCGTCGAGGACGGTGACCGTGTAGAGGTGGGCGCTGTCACCCATGCCGTCACCGGCGGACCACTGGATCTGTCGGACCCTGACCCACACCGCACACAGCAGCCACCGGATGTCCAAGTACCGGCACGCGCACAGGAACACGCACCCGAGGAGGATCGCCGGCACGCTCAGCGCGTCGATCCACTGGGCGTGCGTGACGAAGGCTGTCCGCACGATCAGACGCATGATCGCCCACAGCGCCGACGCCGCGCCGGTGCTCGCGGCGCCCACCAGCACCCGCCGAGCCACGTCTGCCCGCCCTGTGCGTACGTTCTCCACGCACCTCAATGTATGGATTGTTCAACGATCCTTCAATAGGATGGTTCAACATCGAGTCGTCTGCTGCGCGGACGCGGACGCGGAACGGCAACCGACCGGAGGGCTGCAGGAGATGAGCCGGTATCAGTTCGAAGAGGTCGACGACCTCGGACAGATCCTGTTCTGCGACGACCCCGCGCTGCGGCTTCAGCGCGTGCTGATGGGTGTGGAGACCGCGGCGGGCACAGTCACCTTCGATCCCGCACAGACACGCCACATGCCCGTTGCCCTCTTCGAGTTCAGGCATGCGCTGGGCGTGGGCGACTTCGGGTACGTCGTGCCGAAGGGAACCTCGCTCGACGGGACGCCCGAGGAACCGCGGCTCGAAGGCGCCGTCCTGTCCGGCATGCGGCGCCTGCCAAGGGAGTTTCCCGACCCGCCGGGATCCGACGACGACGGGGGCCGCCCCGACGACACGTGGCCCACCGTATTCGACGAGCTGCGCATGCGCGAGGCACTGCGACGCGACCTCGACGAGGTCTGCTTCGACACGAGACGCAGGTCGCCCGGCTACGCCAACCTGCGCTCGATCCCCGGATGGGAGCTGCACGAGATACCCGATGAACGGCCAAAACTGGAGCAGCGCCTCGGATGCGCCTACTCCCGGCTGGAACTGCGGACGCCCGACGGTGAGATCCACTCCCGGACCTGGGTCGCGCACGACCCCGAGTGGACGGCCGCCGCCCTGCGCCACGACTACGTCGTGTGCCTGTGCGGCGTGGAACTGGGGGTCCGCGCACCGTACGCGATGACCGACGCGCAGCACACTCCACGCATGCGCCACGCAGCCTTCCGCCGCGGATGCGCAGGGGGCCTGACCGCCGGCGGACTCGTCGCCTACGTCGACCACCACTGACACGCACCACCCGCCGCGCCTCTGCCCGACCTGCTGCAGCACAGGTCGGGAAGGGGCGCGGCAGTGTTCGCTCGTCAGATGTCGCGGAACGTCTCGATCTGGGCGCCGATCGAGTTCAGGCGTTCGGCGAGGTCCTCGTAACCGCGGTTGATGACGTACACGTTGCGCAGTACCGAGGTGCCCTCGGCGGCCATCATCGCGAGCAGGACGACCACGGCGGGGCGCAGGGCCGGCGGGCACATCATCTCGGCGGCGCGCCAGCGGGTCGGACCCTCCACCAGGACCCGGTGCGGGTCGAGGAGCTGGAGGCGGCCGCCGAGGCGGTTGAGGTCGGTGAGGTAGATCGCCCGGTTGTCGTAGACCCAGTCGTGGATCAGCGTCTTGCCCTGGGCGACCGCGGCGATGGCGGCGAAGAAGGGGACGTTGTCGATGTTCAGACCGGGGAACGGCATCGGGTGGATCTTGTCGATCGGCGCCTCCAGCTTGGAGGGCCGGACGGTCAGGTCGGTCAGTCGGGTACGGCCGTTGTCCGCGAAGTACTCGGTGCTGCGGTCGTGGTCGAGGCCCATCTCCTCCAGGACCGCCAGCTCGATCTCCAGGAACTCGATCGGCACCCGGCGCACGGTCAGCTCCGACTCCGTCACCACCGCGGCGGCCAGCAGGCTCATCGCCTCGACCGGGTCCTCGGAGGGGTAGTAGTCCACGTCCACGTCGATGTTCGGGACGCCGTGCACGGTCAGGGTGGTGGTGCCGATGCCCTCGACCCGGACACCGAGCGTCTCCAGGAAGAAGCAGAGGTCCTGGACCATGTAGTTGGAGGACGCGTTGCGGATGACGGTGACACCGTCGTGCCGGGCGGCGGCGAGCAGTGCGTTCTCGGTCACCGTGTCGCCGCGCTCGGTCAGCACGATCGGCCGGTCGGGGCGGATCGAGCGGTCCACCTGCGCGTGGTACTGGCCCTCGGTCGCCGCGATGTCCAGACCGAACCGGCGCAGTGCGATCATGTGCGGCTCGATGGTCCGTGTGCCGAGGTCGCAGCCGCCGGCGTAGGGCAGCTTGAAGTGGTCCATGCGGTGCAGCAGCGGACCGAAGAACATGATGATCGAGCGGGTGCGTACGGCGGCCTCGGCGTCGATGGACGCCATGTCGAGGTCGGCGGGCGGCACCAGCTCCAGGTCGACCCCGTCGTTGATCCAGCGGGTGCGCACGCCGATGGAGTTGAGCACCTCCAGAAGGCGGTACACCTCCTCGATGCGGGCCACCCGGCGCAGCACCGTGCGGCCCTTGTTGAGGAGCGAGGCGCACAGCAGGGCCACGCACGCGTTCTTGCTGGTCTTCACGTCGATCGCACCGGACAGCCGACGGCCGCCGACCACCCGCAGATGCATCGGGCCCGCGTAGCCCAGGGAGACGATCTCGCTGTCCAGGGCTTCACCGATTCGGGCGATCATCTCAAGGCTGATGTTTTGATTGCCGCGCTCGATGCGATTGACGGCGCTCTGACTGGTGCCGAGCGCCTCCGCGAGCTGTGCCTGTGTCCAGCCACGGTGTTGCCGGGCGTCACGGATGAGCTTGCCGATGCGTACGAGGTAGTCGTCTGACATGAGACAGAGGTTATCTCAGATATGAGATGGCACCCGTTGGGGGGTCCCTTCGGGTGACGTCGCGTCAGCGAGAGTACCCGTTCGGCCCTTCGGTACTCGATCCGCGGAAAACCTGTTGGAGGGGCCCGGCGGCCGCTGCTACCTTTTGGGCGGCCGTGCGAGAGAACAAGGAGGTGGTACCCGTGAACGCAGTATCGACATGGGTGCTCCCCTCCGGGGTCACGGTCGGGCGGTAGGTCGTCCGGGAGCGCCGTTCACGCGCACTCCCGAAAGGCACGACCATGCGATTCACTTCCGAACGACGCCTCGACGACGGCGTCCTCGAACGCGAGTTCACCCTCGGCGAGATCCCCGGCACCCTGTGGACGCCCGGATCCTCCGCACCGGTTCCGCTCGTCCTGATGGCCCACAACAACGGCATGTCCAAGGGGGAGCCCCGGCTGGTGGCCCGGGCCCGGCACACCGCGTCGTGCGGCTACGCGGTGGCCTCCGTCGACGCCTCCGGGTGCGGTGACCGGCCCAGGTCCGCCGCCGACGAGCAGGCCCGCGCCGACCTCCGCCGGGCGCTGCGGGACGGTGAGCCTGCGGACGAGATCTTCGAGTCGTTCATCGGCCCGCTGGTCGAGAACGCGGCCCCGGACTGGCGGGCCGCCCTGGACGCCCTCCTGGCGCTGCCCGGGATCAGTGGTCCGGTCGGGTACTCGGGGTGGATGGCCCTCGGCATCCGCCTCGCGGTGACCGAACCGCGGATCGCGGCCGCCGGTTTCTTCGCCGGCGGTTACGTGCCCCGTGCCCAGCGCGAGGAGGCCCGGCAGGTCACCGTTCCGCTGCTGGTCCTGGTGCAGTGGGACGACGAGGGCAACCCCCGGCAGCGGGCCCTGGACCTGTTCGAGGCCTTCGGCACCAAGGAGAAGACCCTGCACGCCAACCTCGGCGGGCACACCGGCACCCCGTGGTTCGAGGTGGAGGACGGGGAACGGTTCTTCGGCCGGCACCTGAAGTAGGGCCGGCCCGAGCGGCGCGTCGCCCGGGGCTGACCGGTGCCCAGCCCAGAACGGAAGAGCGTAGAGTAGGGAAAGATAGTCAAGAGGAGG
>NZ_JBEYFC010000210.1:0-14205 GCF_040634175.1 Streptomyces sp. NPDC007162 | reverse complement strand
GTGGCGGGTGCCGCGGGTCCCGCGGCTGCGCGAGGGGCCGCTGCTCGACGGGGGTGCCCCGGGTCCGGCACCGGGCGCTTCGCAGGTCGGGCCCCGTGCCGTTGCGCGGGTGCGAGCAGGGGTGGAAGGCTGGAGAGCGGCACCGGTTCGGGGACCGACCGGGAACCGCGGGGTCCACCCCCTGTGGGACCCGTGCCGAGCGTGCCGGCGGCCCGCCCCGCGGGCCGTGTCCTCACTCCCTGGAGGTAGCCGTGACCACCGCCGACGGATGGGGGGACGACGTCTACCAGCCCGACGAGTCCGAGATCCGGGAGGACTCGGGTGTCCTCGACGTCGAGGACACCCTGGACTTCGACGGCGTCACCGATCCTCTCGACCGCGGCTGGTCCCCGCCCGAGCGGCCGTGGGCGGTGGAGCACACCGGGGTGACCGCGGCCGAGCGCCACCGTGGCGAGACCCTGGACCAGCGGCTCTCCGAGGAACTGCCCGAGCCGGCCGCCCCCGACGGCGACGACATCGGCGACTGCGCCGGCACGGACGGCGAGCTCCTGGACAACGAGGTCGGCGACCTGCGCTCCGGCCGGCTCGTCGCGCCGAACGAGGGGGCGCACGAGGACGACGAGAACGGCCTGGTCGCCAGCGACGTCGGCATCGACGGCGCCGGAGCCTCCGCCGAGGAGGCCGCGATGCACATCGTCGACGAGGACTCCGCCTACGGCTGAACCCGAGGAGCCGCCATGCAGCAGGACAAGCACCCCGACTACCACCCTGTGGTCTTCCGCGACCGTGCCGCCGGATACGCGTTCCTGACGCGGTCCACGGCCACCAGCGACCAGACCATCGAGTGGGACGACGGCGAGAGCTACCCGGTTGTCGACGTGGAGATCTCCTCGGAGAGCCATCCCTTCTACACCGGCAAGGCCCGCACGGTGGACACCGAGGGCCGCGTCGCCGCGTTCGAGCGCCGTTACGGGAGTGGCTCCGGGCAGGCCGGCTGACCGAGGGGTCAGATCACGTTGAGGGCGGCGGCGCAGCCTATGCCGCCGAGCACCATGAACACCGGCATGAGCACCTTCAGCTCGACCCAGCTGCCCGCGCGGAACCGCATCACCTTCGGCGGGCCCAGCGGGTACCAGCGCTTGCGGCCGATCGGGATGGGCCACAGGATCGGGCAGCCCGAGACGGTCAGCGCGTCCCCGATGTCGTGCACCAGCGCGCCCAGCACCACCGGCAGCCCCAGCCACAGGTACTCCTGGCCGGGCTGGATGAACAGCCAGTTCGAGCCGTTGCCCGCCTTGTCCAGGATGCCCGCCAGGATCCAGGCGCTGGTCGCCGCCAGCAGCCACACCAGCACATCGCTGCTGGAGCCTCGGGCCGCCCGCCACAGCAGACCCTCGATCGCAAGCACCATGTGCACGAAGAGGACCGCCAGCACCGCCCAGCGCCCGCCGAGGATCGCGGCGGCCGAGCAGCCGCCGCCGATCAGGACCGCCCACACCCAGGTGTGCGTCAGGGTGCGGTGGCCGCCGGAGCGTCGCGGGTCGCCCGGCTTGCGGGTGGCCTTGTAGACGGCGTACGACAGCTTGTCGACGATCTCGCAGATCCAGCGCGACAGCGGTCCGAAGGCCCGCGAGATGGTGGCGGCCTTGTGGTCGAGGTCGGGGGCGAGCGCGGCGCCGGCGCAGATCAGCGCCCCGACCAGCAGGACCGGCCAGGGCATCGGGTGCCCGGCCGCGGCGGCCGCCGCTCCGACGCCGAGCCAGGCGGCGGCTCCCGACAGTGAGTGTGCTGGTCCCATCATGGCCGTGGCCCGCCCCATTCCTCGTGTACCGCTGTCCAGTTGACCGGGTGCGATGACGCTCCGTCGGCGACACAGCGTAGCGGTCATGATCTTCGGCCTCGAAGCCGATTCCCCCCTCGGCGGCCGGGCCAGGCAAGATGGGTCCGTGACCCTCATCGATCGACTGCCGCCGACCGCCGACCCCGACGCCTTGTACGAAGCCTTCGAGTCGTGGGCCGAGGAGCGTGGGCTCACGCTCTACCCCCACCAGGAGGAGGCGCTGATCGAGGCGGTCTCCGGGGCGAACGTGATCGTGTCGACGCCGACCGGCTCCGGCAAGAGCATGATCGCCGCGGGCGCGCACTTCGCCGCGCTGGCCCGGGACGAGGTCACCTTCTACACGGCCCCGATCAAGGCGCTGGTGTCGGAGAAGTTCTTCGAGCTGTGCAAGATCTTCGGCACCGAGAACGTGGGCATGCTCACCGGCGACGCCTCCGTGAACTCCGACGCGCCCGTCATCTGCTGCACCGCCGAGGTGCTCGCCTCCATCGCCCTGCGCGACGGGAAGCAGGCGGACGTCGGCCAGGTCGTCATGGACGAGTTCCACTTCTACGCCGAGGGCGACCGCGGCTGGGCCTGGCAGATCCCGCTCCTCGAACTGCCCCAGGCGCAGTTCATCCTCATGTCCGCCACCCTCGGCGACGTCTCCTTCTTCGAGAAGGACCTCAACCGCCGCACCGGCCGCCCCACCGCGGTGGTCCGCTCGGCGACCCGCCCGGTGCCGCTCTCCTACGAGTACAAGCTCACCCCGCTGACGGAAACGCTCACCGAGCTCCTCGAGAGCAAGCAGGCGCCGGTGTACATCGTGCACTTCACGCAGGCGCAGGCGGTGGAGCGGGCGCAGGCGCTGATGAGTATCAACATGTGCTCGAAGGAGGAGAAGGAGCAGATCGCCGAGCTGATCGGGAACTTCCGCTTCACCACCAAGTTCGGCCGCAACCTCTCCCGTTACGTCCGTCATGGCATCGGTGTGCACCACGCCGGCATGCTCCCCAAGTACCGGCGTCTGGTGGAGAAGCTCGCGCAGGCCGGTCTGCTGAAGGTCATCTGCGGCACCGACACCCTGGGGGTGGGCGTCAACGTGCCCATCCGCACAGTCCTGTTCACCGCCCTCACCAAGTACGACGGCAACCGGGTGCGCACCCTGCGCGCGCGTGAGTTCCACCAGATCGCGGGCCGGGCGGGGCGGGCGGGCTTCGACACGGCCGGTCTCGTGGTCGCGCAGGCGCCCGAGCACGTCATCGAGAACGAGAAGGCCCTGGCGAAGGCCGGCGACGACCCGAAGAAGCGGCGCAAGGTGGTGCGCAAGAAGGCGCCGGAGGGCTTCGTCGGCTGGACGGAGAACACGTTCGAGAAGCTGATCGGGTCCGAGCCCGAGCCGCTGACGTCCCGTTTCCGCGTGACGCACACGATGCTGCTCTCGGTGATCGCCCGGCCTGGCAACGCCTTCGATGCGATGCGCCATCTGCTGGAGGACAACCACGAGCCGCGCAAGCAGCAGCTGCGGCACATCCGCCGGGCGATCGCGATCTACCGTTCGCTGGTGGACGGCGGGATCGTCGAGAAGCTCGAGACGCCGGACGCCACCGGCCGCATCGTCCGCCTCACGGTCGACCTCCAGCAGGACTTCGCGCTCAACCAGCCGCTGTCCACGTTCGCGCTCGCCGCCTTCGAGCTCCTCGATCCCGAGTCGCCCTCCTACGCCCTCGACATGGTCTCCGTCGTCGAGTCCACGCTGGACGACCCGCGGCAGATCCTTGTCGCCCAGTTGAACAAGGCGAAGGGCGAGGCGGTGGCCGCCATGAAGGCGGACGGCGTCGAGTACGAGGAGCGCATGGAGCGCCTCCAGGACGTGAGCTACCCGAAGCCCCTCGAGGAGCTGCTCTTCCACGCGTACAACACCTACCGCAAGAGCCACCCCTGGGTCGGCGACCATCCGCTGTCGCCGAAGTCGGTCATCCGGGACATGTACGAACGGGCGATGTCCTTCACGGAGCTGGTGTCCTTCTACGAGCTGGCCCGCACCGAGGGCATCGTGCTGCGCTACCTGGCGAGCGCGTACAAGGCCCTCGACCACAACATCCCGGACGACCTGAAGTCCGAGGACCTGCAGGACCTGATCGAGTGGCTGGGCGAGATGGTCCGCCAGGTCGACTCCAGCCTGCTGGACGAGTGGGAGCAGCTCGCCAACCCGGAGGAGATGACCGCCGAGGAGGCCCAGGAGAAGGCCGACGAGGTCAAGCCGGTCACGGCCAACGCGCGCGCGTTCCGGGTCCTGGTCCGCAACGCGATGTTCCGCCGGGTGGAACTGGCCGCCCTCGACCATGTCGAGGAACTGGGCGAGATGGACGCGGAGTCCGGCTGGGACGCCGACGCCTGGGGCGAGGCCATGGACAAGTACTGGGACGAGTACGAGGACCTGGGCACCGGCCCCGACGCCCGCGGTCCCAAGCTGCTGGTGATCCAGGAGGAGCCGCAGAACGCGCTGTGGCGCGTCCGCCAGATCTTCGACGACCCGAACGACGACCACGACTGGGGCATCAGCGCGGAGGTCGACCTGACGGCCTCCGATGCCGAGGGCCGCGCGGTCGTCCGCGTCACCGACGTCGGACAGCTCTGAGTACCGGTTCGAGCACAGGAGAAGCGCACCCATGACGAACCCGGCCGAGCGACTGGTCGACCTGCTCGACCTCGAGCAGATCGAGGTCAACATCTTCCGTGGCCGCAGCCCCCAGGAGTCCCTCCAGCGGGTCTTCGGGGGCCAGGTGGCGGGCCAGGCGCTGGTCGCCGCCGGCCGCACCACGGAGGACGACCGCCCGGTGCACTCGCTGCACGCGTACTTCCTGCGTCCGGGCAGGCCGGGGGTGCCGATCGTGTACCAGGTCGAACGGGTCCGGGACGGGCGCTCGTTCACGACGCGCCGTGTCACGGCCGTGCAGCAGGGCCGCACGATCTTCACGCTGACCGCCTCCTTCCACAAGCCTGAGATGGGAGCCTTCGAGCATCAGCTGCCGCCGGCCCGTGAGGTGCCGCACCCGGAGTCGCTGCCGACGCTCGCCGAGGAGATCCGCAAGCATCTGGGCGAGCTGCCGGAACAGCTGGAGCGGATGGCACGCCGCCAGCCCTTCGACATCCGGTATGTCGACCGGTTGCGCTGGCACCCCGAGGAGGTGCAGGGCGCCGAACCGCGCAGTGCGGTGTGGATGCGCGCGGTGGGTCCGCTGGGCGACGATCCGCTGGTGCACACGTGCGCGCTGACCTACGCCAGCGACATGACCCTCCTGGACGCCGTACGGGTCCCGGTGGAGCCCCTGTGGGGACCGCGCAACTACGACATGGCCTCGCTGGACCACGCGATGTGGTTCCACCGGCCGTTCCGCGCGGACGAGTGGTTCCTCTACGAACAGGAGTCCCCCATCGCCACGGGCGGTCTCGGCCTGGCCCGCGGGCGGGTCTACGACCTTGAGGGGCGGCTGCTGGTGTCGGTCGTCCAGGAGGGGCTCTTCAGGGCCTTGTAGAGCCAGTCACGCAGGCCGCGCGAGGGCCTCGGCCGTGCCGGGTACCGGGGTGGTCGCAGGGCGGTGCGCGAGGTGTGCGGGAGAAGGCTGGGCGCGGGGCTTGCCGTGCGGGCCGCCGACACCTCCTGGGAGAGCTCGTTGCGGAGCCAGCCGATCTCGTCCGGGGCGTCCGCCGTCATGAGCTCCTCGGCGAGCTGCGCGGCGGACGAGCCCGGCGCGCCATGGGCGGGCGGGGCCGGCCGGAGCTTCTTCACGTACGCGCGCTCGTGGGGGTCCGTGACCACCTCGTCGATCTCGCCGGGGTCCAGGAAAGCCGCCACCACTCCGGCCCGCTCCCACGGCCCGTCCGCCTGCCTCAGCAGGAAACCTCGGTGACGTCCGCGCCAGTTGCGTGCCCGTTGGTCGGCGCCCACCCGCAGCCGGTCACGCAGTTCCTCGGGCGTACGGCCGGTGAGGAGGCGGGTGTTGCTGTCGTCGGAGACGAACTGCCTCAGTTCTTGGGCCAGATAGAGCCAGACGACGGCCCGGTAGCGGTTCGGGTACCACCTGACAGGAGTGATCAGGCCGAGTTTGGCGAAGCGGGTGAACCTGGCCGCGGGGATCCCCATCAGGGCCGCCCCCTCGGCCGTACCCATGACCTTCACGCTCTCTCGGAGGGGCCCGGTGCGGGGGCGGAGCCGGTCGATCTCGGTCCGTGGCACCCTGCGGGCTCCGCCGCCGCCCTCGTCAGGCACCGTACGGATCCGCCCGAGGTGCACCGCGAGGTCGAACTCGCCTCGCCTGAGGCCCAGTTCACGGGCTGCTCGGCTCGGTGCGCAGGTGAGCGGGCGGGTCTGGGCGAGGATGGTGCCGGTCATGGTCGTTCTCCCCCGTGGAGCGGATGGCTCGCGCCGGGTGCGCTCGCCGTGGAAAAGACCGTAGCCACTCCGGCACAATCCGTGGCGAGCCTGTGGATAACTCCAGGCGCGGAGCGAAATCCCAGTTCAGAGGTCTATGGCGGAGGAGCGCTCCGGCTGCCGGGCGTCCACGCCGAGGTGTTCGCCGACGCGGTTGACGAGCAGTGTCATCTCGTAGGCGATCTGGCCGATGTCGGCCTGGGCTCCGCTGAGGACGCACAGACAGCTGCCGGTTCCGGCGGCGGTGACGAACAGCACCGCCTCGTCGTACTCGATCATCGTCTGCCGGACCTGGCCGGCGCCGAAGTGGCGTCCGGAGCCCTTGGCGAGGCTGTGCAGCCCGGAGGCGACGGCGGCCAGATGCTCCGCGTCCTCCTGGCGGAGGCCCGTGCTCGCCCCTGTGACCAGCCCGTCGTTCGAGAGGACCAGCGCATGCCGTACGTGCTCCACGCGCTCGGTCAGGTCGTCGAGCAGCCAGCCGAGCTTCTGGTTCTGCGCCATGTCGTAGCGTCTCCCCGTGTGCCGTCTCCCCCTGGCTGGAGGATCTCCCCGCCAGCCTTCCCCACCACCGGCGTCCGGGCAAGGAGGATGGGGGCATGGCAGAGAAGATGACCGACGAGGAATGGCGGGCGTTCGTCTCGCACGGCACCCGCACCGGCAAGTTGTCCACGGTGAACGCCGACGGCAGCCCGCATGTGGCCCCGATCTGGTTCCTGCTGGACGGGGACGAACTGGTCTTCAACACGGGCAAGGACACGGTGAAAGGGCGCAATCTCGCCCGTGACGGGCGTGTCGCCCTCTGTGTGGACGACGACCGGCCCCCATTCCATTTCGTGGTGCTGAACGGGCGCGCCCGGCTGTCCGAGGATCCGGGGGAGCTGCGTGATTCGGCCACCCGGATCGCGGCCCGCTACATGGGAGAGGACCGCGCGCAGGAGTTCGGCGCCCGCAACGGTGTTCCGGGCGAGCTGTTGGTCCGGGTGACCGTGGAGAAGGTGGTGGCGCTCAGGGACCTCGCCGGCTGAGACTCAGCCGACCGAGTCGAGAAGCCGGGCGGTGTGCATCCGCCCGGCGTACTCGACGAGCCGGATCAGCACCTCTTTGCCGGAGTCCCGGTCGCGGGCGTCGCACAGGACCACGGGCGTGCCCTGGTCCAGGTCCAGGGCCCGGCAGACGTCGGAGGCACCGTACGTGCGGGCGCCGGTGAAGCAGTTGACGGCGACGACGAACGGGATGTGCCGGTGCTCGAAGTAGTCGACCGCCGGGAAGCAGTCCTCCAGGCGGCGGGTGTCGGCGAGGACGACGGCGCCGAGGGCGCCCTGCGACAACTCGTCCCACAGAAACCAGAAACGGTCCTGGCCCGGGGTTCCGAAGAGGTACAGGGAGAGTCCGGAACGGATGGTGATGCGTCCGAAGTCCATGGCGACGGTGGTGGTGACCTTCTGGTCCACGCCGTCCGTGTCGTCCACCGACTGCCCGGCCTCGCTGAGCATTTCCTCGGTGCGCAGCGGCCGGATCTCGCTGACGGCACCCACGAGGGTCGTCTTGCCGACGCCGAAGCCGCCGGCGACCAATATCTTGAGCGCCATGGCAGATGTGTCGTCGACGGCGGTTTCGGAGTGCTCGGAGACCATGATCACTTCTCTCGGAGGGCGAAAGCCGCCCGGACGGGTCGCTGGGCTCGGGACGCGAAGCCAGCATCATGACAACTACGGCGATCCTGCGGGTGGTCGGACCGCAACACGTCTCTTCTGACCGGCTCGCGCCCGGTTGGTTCCGGATACTCATCTACAGTGCCCGCAATCCGGCGATGACTTCGCGCAGAATCCGTTCGTCGGGAAGCTGGGCCGGTGGCACCGGACGGCTCACGGCGACGCAGCCCAGTTCCAGCAGGTCCCCGAGCAGCACCCGGACCACGCCCACGGGCAGGTCGGCACCGGCGGCGAGCTCGGCGACGGACTGGGTCTCCACCCGGCACAGGTCGACCAGCGCCCGGTGTTCGGGGCCGAGCGCCGGCTCACCGTCGGCGCCGGACCCGCCCGTGTCCAGGGTGACCAGCGCGATCAGGTCGAAGCGCACCCCGGTGGGGCCGGGTCTGGTGCGGCCGCCGGTCATGGCGTAGGGGCGGACCAGGGGCCCGGCCTCGTTGTCGTACCACTGACTGCCCGGCTCGTGCGGGGCGCCGGTCGTGAACTCGTTCATCCGCGGTGCTCTTCCGGCTCTGCCTGCTCATCCGGCGGCGGGCGGCCGGGCGGCGACGCGCGGCGCCGTGTAGAGGTGCTCGCCCACCCGCTTGACCAGGCGTGCCATCTCGTAGGCGACCAGACCGATGTCGGCGGTGACGGCGGTGAGCACGGCGAGGCAGGAGCCGTCGCCTGCGGCGGCCACGAAGAGGAAGGCGTCGTCCATCTCGACCATGGTCTGGCGTACGCCACCCGCCCCGAAGTGCCGTCCGGCGCCCTTGGCGAGGCTGTTGAAGCCGGAGGCCACGGCGGCCAGGTGGTCGGCGTCCTCCCGCCTGAGGCCGGTCGAGGCGCCGACGGCGAGACCGTCGTTGGACAGCACCACGGCGTGCCGTACCTCGGTGACGCGTAGCACCAGGTCGTCCAGCAGCCAGTCGAGTTCCCCGGAACGGCGGTCCGGCGTCGTTCTCGGATCCTGGATCATGCGCGGTCTCCTTCGGTGCTGTCGGTGCCCGCTTCGGGTTCCGGGGTGGCTCCACGACCGGGCCGTCTGCCGCCGCCGCGCGCCCAGCCGTCGCGGTAGGCCGCCATTCGGTCGCGGACCAGTTCGGGGGTGCGCTCGTGCCCGCTGCGGGCGGGCGCGGGTTCCTGGGCGCGGGGATCACGCAGCTGGGGGGCGAGGTTGGCCTGTCGTACCCGGCGCGGGAGGTCTTCGTCGGAGAAGTGGGAAGCGCCGGCGAGGTCTGAGGAGCCGGAGAGATCTGAGGAGCCGGAGCCGTGCGGGGGGCGGTGTGGCCGCAACGCGGTGACTCCGGGGGGCGGCGGTTCGGGCGCGGGATGCGCAGGATGGGGGCCGGAGCGCGGGGCGTTCGCGGCGGGGCGCGGAGGTTCGGGGCCGGGGTGGGGAGGTTCGGGGGCGCGGTGCGGCGAGGCGTGGGCGGTGACGGCGAGGGCCGGTCGGCCCGAGGGGGCGTGGGCGGCCTCCGGGAGAGGGGTGCCGGGCACACGCGCGTACGCGCGTGCCGCGGGCTGCTCGGTACCGGCCGCGAGACGGCCGGAGTTCTCCGCCGGGCCGCTGTGCAGCAGGGCCTTCGGCAGCAGGACCACGGCCGTGGTGCCACCGTACGGGGAGGTACGCAGGTGCACCTTGATCCCGTGCCGGGCCGCGAGCCTGCTGACCACGAAGAGGCCGAGCCGGTCGCTGTCAAACAGGTCGAGGGCCTCGGACTGCTCGATGCGCCGGTTGGCCTCCGCGAGCGTCTCCTGGCCCATGCCCAGGCCGCGGTCCTCGACCTCCAGGGCGTAGCCGTTGCCGACGGGTTCACCGGTGACGCGCACGCGTGTGTGCGGCGGCGAGAACTGGGCGGCGTTCTCGACGACCTCGGCGAGCAGATGCGTGAGGTCCGCCACGGCCGCGCCCACGACCGCGGCCTCGGGGATCTGGCGTACCTCCACGCGCGCGTAGTCCTCGACTTCCGAGACTGCGGCACGCACCACGTCGGTCAGGGAGACGGGCATGCGCCAGGCCCGGCCCGAGGCGGCCCCGGAGAGGATGATCAGGCTTTCGGCGTGGCGCCGCATCCGGGTGGTGAGGTGGTCGAGCCGGAAGAGGTCACTGAGCTCGTTGGGGTCGTCGGAACGGCGTTCCATGCTGTCCAGCAGGCTGAGCTGGCGGTGCACCAGAATCTGGCTGCGGCGGGCGAGGTTGACGAACACGCCCGAGATGCCACTGGCGAGCTCGGCGCGTTCCACAGCCGCGCGCAGGGCGGCGCGGTGCACGATGCCGAGGGCCTCGGCGACCTGTCCGGTCTCGTCCTCGGCGGGCGGCCCCGGGGGCGCCTCGGCGCGGACGTCGATCTCCTCGCCGGCCCGCAGTCTGCGCATCGCCTCCGGCAGTTTGCGGCGGGCGATCTCCAGGGCGCTGTTGCGCAGGCTCACCAACTCGACGACGAGGCCGCGTCCGATGCGGACGGAGATGACGAGTGAGGCTCCCACGGCGAGCAGACCGAACAGGACCGCGGTACCGGCCGGGGTGAGCAGGCCGCGGGCGAACGGATCGGCCCGGCCCGCGACCGCACGGCCCGTGGCCGCCTGGACGGTGCGCATGCCGTCCTGCACGCGCGCGTGCGCGGTGTTCCAGGTCGATGCTCCGCCCGCGTCGAGCGCTCTGGCTCCGGGGCGACCGGCGAGGATCTTGTCCTCGGCGGCGACCAGCGCGGTGTAGCCGTCGCCGTCCGCGAGCCGGCGCCACTGCGCGCGCTGCGCGGTCGGCAGGTCGATGACCGCCGCGTCCACGAGGACACGGCGGGTGTCCACGGCGCCGGTGAACAGCCGCAGCCGCTCGCCGTCCAGGGCACGGGCCGGCCGGGCACCGGCGAGGACCGCGTCCTCCTGGGCCAGAGCCTCGCCCGCGCGGGAGAACTCGAGCAGCACGCGCGCGTCGGCGCCCATGTCGTCGGCCTGGATGCCGGAGAGGGCGCCGTCCACGGCGAAGCCGGTGGCGATGGTCTGCGTGTACCGCCCGTAGGTCTCCGCCCAGCCGGCGCGGCGGTTTCGCAGCGCCGTCCGCAGCGTGCGCAGGTGCTCGACGCCGGTGACGAAGGTTTTCAGGCGCTGGGCGACACCGGACGGCAGTTCCTCGCTGTCGGCGACGGTGCTGCCCCTGCCGAGCCGCAGCCGGGCCACGGCCCGGTCGGTGCGGGCCCCGAGCCTCACGAGGTCCCCGTCCGGTTCGGTGGCGGGGTCGGTCGCGTGCCGTACGGCGGCGGTGCGCTCGTCCTGGAGGGCCGCCACGGCGGTGGCGACCGGGGTCCGCAGGGCGGCGTCGACGCGTTGGGACTGACGCAGCCGCGCGACGTCCTGTGCCGTGGTGACCGTGGCGTAGGCCCACAGGGCGAGCAGGGACATGACCGGCACCATGAGCAGGCACACGACCTTGGCCCGGACGGTCCGGGGACGGAGCCGCCAGCCTCCCTCGCGTGCGGAGCCCTGGTCCGCCGGGGTGCCGTCGAGGTCGTCGACGGGTTCTTGGGCGGGTTGTCCGGCGTGCGCGCGGCGACCGCGCGCCGGTCCTGGAGACGGGGTCTCCGCGCCTGCCGCAGGGGTCCTACGGGGTGTACGCATGGCGTCCTCGCTCGGAAGGTGGGTCGGTGCGCGGGGCGGTGCCCGGTCAGCGAGTGGCGCCCGTGACGGGCCGCTGGGCGGACGCGGAAGCCTCGCGCTCCCCGGCCGTGGGCGAGAGCGCGACGAAGGCCGAGGTGAGGAACAAGTAGGAGCCGAGGCCCACCGCGAGGGGGAAGATGAACTGCATCGCGGTGGCCCCGGACAGGGGCGAGGCGGAAGGCGTCACGTGCACGCTGACCGCGAACATCCCGGTGTAGTGCATGCTGCTGACCGCCGCTCCCATGACGAGGGAGGCGAGGGTGACCGCGACGGGTGACCTGATGTTGAGCGCCGCCCACAGGGCAGCGGTCGCGGCGACCACGGCGATGAGCACGGACAGCCCGACGAGCATCGGGTCGTAGCGCACGTCGCCGTGCAGCCGTACGGCCGCCATGCCGAGGTAGTGCATGCTGGCGACGCCCACCCCGGTGGTGAGCCCCCCGAGCAGCAGCGCTCGGCCGCGCTCGCGGCTGTAGCCGACGGCGAAGACGCCGGCGCTGACCACGACGACGGCGACGACCAGGCTGAGGATGGTCAGCGGCACGTCGTAGCGGATGTCGGTGCCGCTGACCCCGAAGCCGAGCATGGCCACGAAGTGCATGGTCCAGATGCCGGTGCCGATCGCGGAGGCCGCGGTGAGCAGCCAGTTGCGGCGTGCGCGCCCGGTGCTGCCGAGCGCGCGGACGGTGCAGCGCAGCCCCAGCGCGGCGCCGGTACAGGCCATGACGTACGACAGCACGGGGGTCAGCCAGCCGAAGGTGGCGTGGTCCAGGTGTCCCATGGCCAAGGGACGCTAGGGGGGCACGGGGGCACAGAGGGGGCGCAGTTCGAAAGGTGCTGCAATATGACGCAGCGGTGCGCCGGAACGATCGCCTCACGCTCGAACGTGCGCGCAGGGGCGTCCTCCGTGACGGTGAGGGATCATGCGGAGCATGAGCGAAGACCACACGCATGTCCGGGAGTTCTTCACCGAGCGGGCGGCCGGCTGGGACGGCAGGTTCCCCGACGACGGTCCCGCGTACGCGGCTGCCGTCGCGGAGTTGGGGCTGTGCTTGGGAGACCGTGTGCTCGACGCGGGCTGCGGTACCGGGCGGGCCCTGCCGCCGCTGCGCGCGGCCGTGGGGTCCTCGGGCACGGTCCTCGGGGTGGACCTGACGCCGGCGATGCTGCAGGCCGCCGTGCGGGCCGGGCGGGACCGCGCCGGGCGACTGCTGCTCGCCGACGTCGCCGCGCTGCCGGTGCGGTCTGAGTGCCTCGACGCCGTGTTCGCCGCGGGTCTGATCGCCCACCTGCCCCGTCCCGCCGAGAATCTGCGGGAGCTGGCGCGGGTGGTCCGCCCCGGCGGCGTGCTCGCCCTGTTCCACCCCATCGGCCGCGCCGCTCTGGCAGCGCGCCACGGGCGGCAGATCACCCCGGACGACCTGCGTGCGGAGGACAATCTCAACCCCCTGCTCGCCGGTTCGGGCTGGCGCATGACGTCCTACGTGGACGAGGACGCCCGGTTCCTGGCGCTGGCGGTGCGGACGGGTTAGCCAGTGCCCTCTTCTGTTACCGGGGCTTCAACTCTACGTTCGGTGGAGGAAGACGCTCGTTCGAGAGCAACAGCGACAGGGGGAAGGTGGTCCGCGTGTTCGAACGGATCCGCAAGTACGCAGCCAGATCTCGTGGTACCGGCGCGACCGAGGGCGCCGGGATGTCGCCGCGAGGTGAAAGGCGTGCGCACAACTTGTTCGAGGCCGCGGCCACCTACGTCGCGGCCCGAGCCGAGGACGACCAGGACCGGCTGGAGGAGGCCTCGGGCTGGGTGTCGCCGGAGGCCCTGTCGTTCGGGGTGAGCGAGCTGGCGTGCCGGGCCGTCGTCGAGCTGGCTCGGGTGCGCGCCCAGTCGCCGCGAACGGTGGCGCGCGACCTTCTCGGGCTGCCGGTCGCCTGACCTGCCGGTGCAACTGGGGTCGTTTTCGTCCGGTCCCGGTGGAAAACTGCAGCTCCGCATGTGGGGCCGGTCGTGACAACGGGCTTCCCGCCGCACTATGGTGCGCGCCGTTGGACGAACGACTGGGGAGGCAGGGATGGCCGGGACCGACGAGGAGGCCGTCGACGCCGCGGACGAAGCGCTGTACGTGCTCACAGCGGTGCTGCTGACGCCGGCGAAGTTTCCGAGCGTGCTGGGCGACGACTATCCGGAGGCCTGCGCGGCACTGGAGCTGGCGCCGCGCGCCGACGGCTACGGCCTGGTGCTGGGCCAGGACGGCGACGGGGCGCGCTGGACGGTCGTCATCGACGACGTCTCGCTCGTGGCCGTCGCGATCGCGTCCTGGGACTGCGGCATGGAGTACGACCTGTCGCCTGACGAGCGCACGGTGGTCACCGCCCTGCCCGGCTGGCCGCTCGCGGTCGCCGTGGCGGCCCCCAACGTGCCCGCGCCGCACGATCCCGGCCCGGAGGTCGTGGGCCGGGCCGCGCTGACCCCGCCGGACACGAGCACGTGGGGACCGGCGCAGCGGCGGCTGGGCGCGGACGAGATCAGGTTGGCAACGGTCTCGGCCGCGTCCGGGGCACCGCGTCGGGCCAGCTCCCGGACCACCTCGATCAACGCCCTGGCCCGT
>NZ_JBEYFC010000209.1:0-14265 GCF_040634175.1 Streptomyces sp. NPDC007162 | reverse complement strand
GCTTGGCCTCCTCGCGGGTCATCGCGGGACCGGTCGTCATGTCGGAGGTATGGTGAGGTCCTCGATCGGCCACAGCCGTCCCGCAGTTCCCCTCGCCCCCGACCTCACCGGCCCACGGCTCCCGACGGAGTCGTCACCGCTTGCCGTTCTTCGGGTTCAGCAGGCCCGCGCGGCGCAGTGCGTCGGCCATCGCGCTGTTCGCCGGAGCCGGGGCCGCCGCCCCCTGCCGGGGTCCGCCGCCCTGACGGGAGCCGCCCCCCTGGCGCTGCTGCTGGCGCTGCTGCGGCGGACGCGCGCCGCCGCCCCGCTGCTGCCGGCGTTCACCACCGGCGGCCGGCGCCGCCTCGTCCTCAAGACGCAGCGTCAGCGAGATCCGCTTGCGCGGGATGTCCACGTCGAGAACCTTCACCTTGACGATGTCACCCGGCTTCACCACGTCCCGCGGGTCCTTGACGAACGTCTTGGACATCGCCGAGACATGCACCAGACCGTCCTGGTGCACACCGACGTCGACGAACGCGCCGAACGCCGCCACGTTCGTGACGACCCCTTCCAGGATCATCCCGGAGGCCAGGTCGGAGATCTTCTCGACGCCTTCCTTGAAGGTGGCCGTCTTGAAGGCCGGGCGCGGGTCACGCCCGGGCTTCTCCAGCTCCTTGAGGATGTCGGAGACCGTCGGCAGACCGAACGTGTCGTCCACGAAGTCCGTCGGCCGCAGCGAGCGCAGCACACCCGTGTTGCCGATGAGCGCGGCCACCTCCTGGCCGGACGTCTTCACCATGCGCCGTACGACGGGGTACGCCTCCGGGTGCACGCTCGACGCGTCCAGCGGGTCGTCGCCGCCGCGGATGCGCAGGAAGCCCGCGCACTGCTCGTAGGCCTTGGGGCCGAGCCGGGCCACGTTCTTCAGCTGCGAGCGGGAGGTGAACGGGCCGTTGGCGTCCCGGTGGGTCACGATGTTCTCGGCGAGCCCGGAGGTGATGCCGGAGACCCGCGCGAGCAGCGGCGCGGAGGCGGTGTTGACGTCCACACCGACACCGTTGACACAGTCCTCGACCACCGCGTCCAGTGAGCGCGACAGCTTCACCTCGGACAGGTCGTGCTGGTACTGGCCGACGCCGATCGACTTGGGGTCGATCTTCACCAGCTCGGCGAGCGGGTCCTGGAGTCGGCGCGCGATGGAGACCGCGCCGCGCAGCGACACGTCCATGTCGGGCAGCTCCTGCGAGGCGAACGCCGACGCCGAGTACACGGACGCCCCCGCCTCCGACACCATCACCTTGGTGAGCTCCAGCTCCGGGTGCCGGGTGATGAGTTCACCGGCGAGCTTGTCGGTCTCACGGGACGCCGTGCCGTTGCCGATCGCGACCAGCTCGACCGCGTGCTCCTTGGCGAGCCGGGCGAGCTTGGCGATCGCCTCGTCCCACTTGTTGGCCGGGACGTGCGGGTAGATGACGTCGGTGGCGACGACCTTGCCGGTGGCGTCGACCACGGCGACCTTCACGCCCGTGCGGAAACCGGGGTCCAGACCCAGCGTCGCGCGGGTACCCGCCGGGGCGGCCAGCAGCAGGTCGCGCAGGTTCGCCGCGAACACGTCGACCGCCTCGTCCTCGGCGGCCGTACGCAGCCGCAGCCGCAGGTCGATGCCGAGGTGGACGAGGATCCGGGTCCGCCAGGCCCAGCGGACCGTGTCCGACAGCCACTTGTCACCGGGCCGCCCCCGGTCGGCGATCCCGAACCTGTGGGCGACGATCCCCTCGAACGAGGACGGCCCCTCGGTCGGCTCCTCCGGCTCCAGGACGAGGTCGAGGACGTCCTCCTTCTCGCCGCGCAGCATCGCGAGGATCCGGTGCGAGGGCAGGTCGGTGAACGGCTCGGAGAAGTCGAAGTAGTCGGCGAACTTCGCGCCCGTCTCCTCCTTGCCGTCCCGCACCTTCGCGGCGAGCCGGCCGCGCACCCACATGCGTTCGCGCAGCTCGCCGATCAGGTCGGCGTCCTCCGAGAACCGCTCGGTGAGGATCGCGCGGGCCCCCTCCAGGGCGGCCTGGGGATCGGCGACGCCCTTGTCGGCGTCCACGAACGTGGCGGCCGCGGCGAGCGGTTCCACGGTCGGGTCGCCGAGCAGCCCCTCGGCCAGCGGCTCAAGACCGGCCTCCCGCGCGATCTGCGCCTTGGTCCGCCGCTTCGGCTTGTACGGCAGGTAGATGTCCTCCAGCCGCGCCTTGGTCTCGGCGCCCCGGATCTGCGCCTCCAGCCCGGCGGTGAGCTTGCCCTGCTCCCGCACCGACTCCAGGATTGCGGTGCGCCGCTCCTCCAGCTCCCGCAGGTAGCGCAGCCGCTCCTCGATCGTGCGCAGCTGCGCGTCGTCGAGCATCTCGGTCGCTTCCTTGCGGTAACGGGCGATGAAGGGCACCGTCGAACCGCCGTCGAGCAGCTCCACGGCAGCCTTGACCTGCCGCTCCCGTACGCCGAGTTCCTCGGCGATCCTGCCTTCGATGGACCCTGGAACCAGGGACCCGGGTGTCGTCACGATCCCGTACCGCCTTCTCCACTGAGGTTGCGCCGCAATTGTGGCAGGTGACACCGACAACCGGGCTCCAGGGCGCCATTCCGTCGTGTTCCCGCCCGCCGCGGCCGGGCCCCGGCAGCGCTTGACCCAGCCCTCCGTGATCACCCCTTGCCGATCAGATCCGCCGGAAAGGCGCCCGCCGCCACGGCCGCCGAGGCGAACCCGTGCGCCAGCTCGGTCAGCCGGGCCACCCCGTCCGCCCCCAGGTGCTCGTACGGCGCCCGGTCGAGCAGGTCCGTCTCCGCCTCGATCTCCGCCCGCAGGGCCACCCCCGCCGCGGTCAGCTCGCCCGCCGCGTCCAGCAGCCCGCGCTCCCGAAGCCGTTCCTCAGCCGCGCCCCAGTCGTCCCGGCTCCAGCCGCGCGTGGCGAACACCCACTTCGCCTGCATGCCCTTGCCGGTCGCGGTGTGCGTGACCACCGCCTCGAGACCGTCGAGACCGGCCGCGACCAGCGTCGCGATGTGCCCGTCGCCGCGGTGCTCACGCAGCAGCGTCGTCGCGTACCAGTAGGCGAGGTGCGGCTCCCCGGGCACCGGCAGGTCCGCGTGGGCCGAGTACAGCGGCCGCCCCGGGCGGGAGCACGCCTCGGTGGCCCGCAGCGCCAGCTCCGCCGCCTCGGCCATCGCGTCGCAGACCACCGCGTCCGCACCGAGCAGCCTCCGCATCGACGCGTCGACGGCACGCGCGCGTGCGGCGAGGACGTCGTGCGGGGAGGCGGCCTCCCAGACGGCCGGCACATGCCGGGCCACCAGCTCGTGCTTGTAGTTGTAGAACGTGGCCGTCACCGTCCCGGCCCCGACCGGTCCCAACGCGGCGGCGCGCACAGCGAAGTTGACGGCCCGCGGATGGTTGACCCCGAGCGCGGCCAGCTCCTCGGCCAGCTCGGGGCTGAAGAAGTGCGTCGCGTGCAGGGAGTTGAGCAGGGTGTGGCAGCGGCGGCCGGCGCGCGGCTCCAGGACGGCGGTAGTCATGGCGAGTACGTTACTGACTGGTCGGTACGGACTCCAGGGCTCGGACCGCCGTGGCAGGAAAGGTGGGGAACTCGTCATTGCGGCCATGACCGGCGGCCCCAAGAATCGACGGCATGGCGCAGCGAACCGTCCTCGTCCTCCTCTTCGACGGCGTCCTGGGCCTCGACGTCACCGGCCCCGTCGAGGTCTTCACGGGCGCCGAGACGCACACCCCGGGCAGCTACCGCGTCCGTACGGCCTCCCTCACCGGCGCACCCGTCCGCACCTCCAGCGGGCTCACCGTCGTACCGGACGGGGCGCTGGCCGAGGAGGCGCCCGGCCCGCACACGCTGCTCGTGCCCGGTGGGCAGGGGACCAGGCGCCGCGACCCGGAGCTGGTGGCGTGGCTGCGGGCGCACGGACCGCGTGCGCGGCGGCTCGTCTCCGTGTGCACCGGCGCGATCCTGCTCGCCGCGGCCGGGCTCCTGGACGGACACCGGGCGACCACCCACTGGGCGTACTGCGACAAGCTGGCCCGCGACCATCCCGCCGTCGACGTCGATCCCGATCCCATCTACGTCCGTGACGGCCACGTCGCCACCTCGGCCGGTGTCACCTCCGGCATCGACCTGGCGCTCGCCCTGGTCGAGGAGGACCTCGGCAGGGAGGTGGCGCTGACCGTCGCCCGGCACCTGGTGGTGTTCCTGCGCAGACCCGGCAACCAGGCCCAGTTCAGCGCCCAGCTCGCCGCGCAGACCGCACAGCGCGAACCGCTGCGGGAGGTGCAGCAGTGGGTTACGGAGCATCCGGCCGGCGACCTGAGCGTCGCGGCCCTGGCGGCCCGCGCCGCGCTCTCGCCCCGCCACTTCGCCCGCGCCTTCCAGGCCGAGACCGGCACGACACCCGGCCGGTACGTCGACCGGGTCCGGCTGGAACACGCCCGTCGGCTCCTGGAGGACACCGGCGACGGCGTCGAGGAGGTCTCCCGTGCCAGCGGCTACGGCACGCCCGAGGCGATGCGGCGCGCCTTTCTCAGGGCCCTCGGCACGACCCCCGCCGAGTACCGGCGCAGGTTCCGCCCCGCGGCCGTCGAACCCCGATAGGAGTGCCATGCAGATCGCGATCGTCCTCTTCGACCGCTTCACCGCCCTCGACGCCGTAGGACCCTACGAGACCCTGGGCCGGCTCCCGGACTCCGAGGTGGTCTTCGTCGCCGACCGGACCGGCCCCGTCCGCAGCGACAACGGGAGCCTCGCCCTCACCGCCGACCGGACCCTGCGAGACGTCCCGGCGCCGGACGTCGTGGTCGTCCCGGGCGGCCCGGGACAGACCCCGCAGATGGCGAACGAGACCCTCCTCGACTGGATCCGGACGGCCGACGCCACCAGCACCTGGACGACGTCCGTGTGCACCGGCTCCCTGCTGCTCGCCGCCGCGGGCCTGCTCGAAGGACGCCGCGCCACCTCGCACTGGTTGGCACTCGAGGAACTGCGGAGGTTCGGCGCCGAGCCGACGGGGGAGCGGGTGGTGACGGACGGCAAGTACGTCACCGCGGCCGGTGTCTCCTCCGGTGTCGACATGGGGCTCACCCTGGTCGGCCGGATCTCCGGGGACGCCGTCGCCCAGGCCGTACAGCTCGGGATCGAGTACGACCCGCAGCCGCCCTACGACGCCGGGTCCCCGCAGAAGGCGCCCGCCGAGGTCGTGGCGCTGCTCCGTTCGAGGAGCCGGTTCATCCTCGGCGGGGAAACGACCACGTGAACCGCGGCGGGCGGCGCTCCAGGAACGCGGCGACACCCTCCGCGGTGTCGCCGCTGCCGCGGGCCTGCTCCGCCCAGTGGGCGTCGCGGTCCGTGCGGCCGTTCGCGAACTCCTTCGCGGCGGCCTGCGTCAGCTGGGAGCGGGCGACCAGGACCCTGGTGAACTCGGCGACCCGCTTGTCCAGTTCGCCCTCCGGCAGCACCTCGTCCAGCAGGCCGGTGCGCAGTGCCCGCTCGGTGCCGACGAGCTCGCCCGAGAAGAGCAGGTACTTGGTGGTGGCCGGGCCGACGAGGGACACCAGACGGCGGGTGGCGGTGGCCGGGTAGACGATGCCGAGTCTGGCCGGTGTCACCCCGAACAGCGCGCCCTCCTCGGCGAACCGCAGGTCGCAGGCGGCGGCGAGCTGCGCGCCGCCGCCGACGCAGTGGCCGCGGATGGCGGCGAGGGTCGGCTTGGGGAACGCGGCGAGCGCCTCCTCGGCGGCGGCGGCGAGGGTCTGGGCCTCGGTGGCGGAGCCCTGGAGGGTGGAGATGTCGGCGCCGGCGCAGAAGGTGGCGCCTTCGCCGGTGAGGACCAGCGCCCGCACGGTGGGGTCGGCGGCGAGTTCCCCGAGCAGGGACGGGAGGGTCCGCCACATCGCCGCGGTCATCGCGTTGCGTTTGGCCGCGTTGCGTATCACTACGGTGGCAACGGCTTCTTCGACCCGGTGGGTGAGGCGGGGCTCCATAGTGCGGGATGGTATCCACGCGTCGCGCGGTTCCCCACGCGCCAGGGGTTGCAGTACAACCCTAATAGTTCGCGAAGTCGGCTTTTGGCGGGTCAGCAAGCGGTCCCACAACTGACGTTGTCATACGCCAACGGTCAGATCCGTTCGATAGTTGCTGACTTGTGTTCAGTCATCCGGAGGGGAGCGGGTCGTTACCAACACTCGACGTGTGGTGACAATCGAGCGCGAGGGTGGCGACCGGACGATGGAGAACCACGGGCGCGGGCACGACCCGCGTCCAGAGGCGGGCGGCGAGCCGCCGGATCCGCTGCCGTACGAAGGCGTCTGGCGGTTCACGGCCGCAGCCGTGGACGCCTCCGTCCCGCAGGCGCGCCGCGCCGTACGGGACCTGCTCCGGCGCCAGGGCGTCCCCGTCGCGGAGGACCTGGTGTACGGACTGTTGCTGATCGTCTCCGAACTGGTCACCAACGCGGTCAAGCACGCGGCGGTGCTGTCGCCGGTGCTGGCCGTCGAGGTCGCCGTCGGCGCCGAGTGGGTGCGGGTGTCGGTGGAGGACAGCCACCCCTACCGCCCGACCGCCCTGGAGGCCGACCACGGCCAGACCGGCGGCCGGGGGCTGCTGCTGGTCCGGGAGGTCGCCCGGGAGGCGGGCGGGGTCGTGGACGTGGAGCACACGTCGAGCGGCGGCAAGGTGATCTGGGCCGCCCTGCCGCTCAAACCCGCGATGCTGTCGTGACGAGGGGCCGGGTGAGGCCTCTCACCAGCCCGCGGACGCGCCCGTCAGCTCCCTGACCGCCGGACGTGCCGCGTCCAGCACGGTCATGAACCAGGCGGAGAAGGGCTCCTCGGCGTGCCGCTCGGCCAGCTCGGCGGCCGTCACGAAGGCGGTCGCCTCGACCTCCTCGGGGTCCGGCGTGAGCGGCGCCTGGACCATCCCGACGAACAGGTGGTTGAACTCCTGCTCGACCAGGCCGGAGGCCGGGTCCGGGTGGTTGTAGCGGACCGTGCCCGCCTCGGCGAGCAGCGACGGGGAGACGCCCAGCTCCTCGAAGGTGCGGCGGGCCGCCGCCGCGAAGGGCGCCTCACCGGGATAGGGGTGGCCGCAGCAGGTGTTGGACCACACGCCGGGGGAGTGGTACTTGCCCAGCGCCCGCTGCTGGAGCAGCAGCCTGCCGTGCTCGTCGAAGAGGAAGACGGAGAACGCCCGGTGCAGCTGTCCGGGCGGCTGGTGCGCGGCCAGCTTCTCCGCGGTGCCGATGGTCACACCCTTCTCGTCGACGAGTTCCAGCAAAATCGCGTCCGCGGTGCCTTGCGACGTGCTGTGCGTCGCGGTGGCAGGTGTGATCGGCATACCCATCCTTCGCCTCGGTCCTGGCACCCCAAGTCTGCCGTACGAAACCGACACTTCCGACACTTCCCGTGCGGGCACGCCGGAAGGGGGCCCGGTTGTTGATCGTGCCCTAAGCGTACGAACGGGAACCCTGCGGGCCCCACGGGGTACCTGTTCGGGGACGCCTCGAACACCAGGACCCCGGGGGGTCCGGACTGGCAGGTTCCGCAATCGCCGCCAGTGGCGTCAGTGGCAGAGCCGGGCCTCGTGCTCCGCGTGTCCGCTCGGTTCCAGCTGGAAGGTGCAGTGCTCCACGTCGAAGTGATGGCCGAGGCAGCCCTGCAGTTCGTGCAGCATCTTCTCGTGGCCGATGGCGTTCAGTACGTCCGAGCGGACGACCACGTGCGCCGACAGGACCGGCATGCCCGAGGTGATCGTCCAGGCGTGCAGGTCGTGGACGTCCTCCACCCCGTCGAGGGCCAGGATGTGCGACCGCACCTCCGCCATGTCCACGTCCTTCGGGGCGGACTCCAGCAGGACGTCCAGCGTCTCGCGCAGCAGCTTCAGGGTCCTCGGCACGATCATCACGCCGATGACCAGCGAGGCGATCGGGTCGGCCGCCTGCCAGCCGGTGGTCAGGATCACCGCGGCCGAGATCAGCACCGCGAGCGAGCCCAGCGCGTCGGCCGCCACCTCCAGGAAGGCGCCGCGCACGTTCAGGCTCTCCGACTGGCCGCGCACCAGCAGCGTGAGCGAGATCATGTTGGCGACCAGGCCGATCAGACCGAACACGATCATCTGGCCGCCGTGCGTGTCCGCGGGCGTCAGGAACCGCTGGACCGCCTCGTAGAGCACATAGCTGCCCACACCGAGCAGCAGCAGGCAGTTGGCCAGGGCGGCAAGGATCTCCGCGCGGGCCAGGCCGAAGGTACGGTTGGTAGTCGCCGGGCGGTTGGCGAAGTGGATCGCCAGCAGGGCCATGCCGAGGCCCAGTGCGTCGGTCGCCATGTGCGCCGCGTCCGCGATCAGCGCGAGCGAGTCGGCCACCAGACCGCCGAAGATCTCGACCACCATCACTCCGAGGGTGATGGCGAGCGCGACCCGGAGCCGCCCGCGGTACGCCGCCGCGGCCGTGCCGGTGGGCGGCGCGTGGCTGTGCGTGTGGCCGTGGTCGTGCCCTGCCCCCATGGGATCCGCCTCCTGTGTTGGGCCCGGATGACAGTGAACTACGGGTGGGGGGTATCCGGCAACGCGGCAGTGAACACCGTTGTCATGTGCCCTGACCTGCGGAAACGAATCCCAGGTCAGGGCACCCTCAGTTACCTGACGTGAGGGGGTGTGCATCCCGGGCGGTCGGTCCGCGGTGATCGTCGGCGGTGATCGTCCGTCCAGTCTCTATGTCGCCAATGCCCGGTCTGCGAGCGCGGTTTGTGGCCCGGGGCCCGGATCACGGATGATGATCTCGGCAAAGGCCGGGCCGGTGCGGGCCGTCCGGGCCGTGAACGGCCGGTGAACAAGGAATCCTCACCATCCGCTAACCTCTGCCGAATGCCGTCCGGGGGCCACCAGCCACACCGTGCCCCATCACGCAGCAGGCGCCCGCGCGCCGCACCCAGGGAGTGAGTTCGGTTGTCGACCGCCATCGTCACCGGTCAGCCGGTCCCCGGATCGTCACTGGAGAGCGATCTACGGGCACTCGGCTTCGAGGTGCGCCCGGCCGCCGACGCCGCCGACGCCGAGGCCGTCCTCGCGACCGTGCCCGCCGACCGGCGGGTGGCGGTGGTCGACGCCCGCTTCGTCGGCCACCCGCACGCCCTGCGCCTCGGTCTCACCGACCCGCGCTTCCCGCTCGCCGCGATCCCCGGTGCTGTCACCGCCCAGCCCGCCGCCCGTCAGGCCCTCACCCGGGCGCTGTCACGTGAGGCCTCGGCGGGCGGCGGCACCGTGCTCGCCGTCGACGGCCTCGTCACCGCCCTGGACGCCGACGTCCACCGCCCGGTACTGGGCAGCCTGGTCGCCGCCGTCCCCGCCGACCCGCAGGCCCGCAACGAGGCACGGCAGGCCGTCGCCGCCGTCGACGACGAGGCCGTACGCCTGAAGTCGGCCGTGAAGTCCCGCGACGGCTTCTTCACCACCTTCTTCATCAGCCCGTACTCCCGCTACCTCGCCCGCTGGTGCGCACGTCGGGGACTGACCCCCAACCAGGTCACCACCGCCTCCCTGCTCACCGCCCTGATCGCGGCGAGCTGCGCGGCCACCGGCACCCGGGCCGGGTTCGTGGCGGCGGGCGTCCTGCTCATCGCCTCCTTCGTGCTGGACTGCACCGACGGCCAGCTCGCCCGCTACTCCCTGCAGTACTCCACGCTCGGCGCCTGGCTCGACGCCACCTTCGACCGGGCCAAGGAGTACGCCTACTACGCCGGCCTCGCGCTGGGCGCGGCCCGCGGCGGCGACGACGTATGGGCCCTGGCCCTCGGCGCGATGATCCTGCAGACCTGCCGGCACGTGGTCGACTTCTCCTTCAACGAGGCCAACCACGACGCCACCGCCAACACCAGTCCCACCGCCGCCCTCTCCGACAGGCTCGACAGCGTCGGCTGGACGGTCTGGGTGCGCCGGATGATAGTCCTGCCCATCGGCGAACGGTGGGCACTCATAGCCGTCCTGACGGCGGCCACGACCCCGCGGATCACCTTCTACGTGCTGCTGGCCGGCTGCGCCCTCGCGGCGACGTACACCACGGCCGGGCGGGTGCTGCGGTCGCTGACGCGGAAGGCCAGGCGGACCGACCGGGCGGCGCAGGCGCTGGCGGACCTGGCGGACAACGGCCCGCTCGCCCGGCTCGCGGGCCGCCGCCCCTTCGGCCCCCCGCTCCTGGTGGCGCTGGGCGGCGCCGCCGTCCTCGCCGTCTGCCTCTTCTCCGGCGTCACCTGGGCCCCGGTCGTGGGCGCCCTCGTCTACGCCCTCACCTCCGGCCAGGCCCTCGCCCGCCCCCTCAAGGGCGCCCTCGACTGGCTGGTCCCGCCCCTCTTCCGCGCCGCCGAATACGGCACCGTCCTCGTCCTCGCAGGCAAAGCCGGGGTGAACGGAGCCCTTCCGGCGGCTTTCGGCCTGGTGGCCGCCGTCGCCTACCATCACTACGACACGGTGTACCGCATCCGCGGCGACGCCGGGGCGCCGCCGGCCTGGCTGGTACGCGCCATCGGGGGGCAGGAAGGGCGAACGCTGGCGGTCACCGTGCTTGCCGCGGTGCTCACCGCCGCGCAGTTCAAGGTCGCGCTCACGGTCCTCGCCGTGGCCGTGGCCCTGCTGGTGGTCGTCGAGAGCATCCGCTTCTGGGTGTCCGCTCACAAGGGCGGCGCGCCCGCCGTACACGATGAAGGAGAACCCGCATGATCGGCCTCGTGCTGGCGGCCGGCGCCGGACGGCGTCTGCGCCCCTACACCGACAGCCTGCCCAAGGCGCTGGTGCCGGTGGGGCCCGCGGGCATAGAGGACTCGATCACGGTGCTCGACCTGACCCTCGGCAACTTCGCCGAGATCGGCCTGACCGAGGTCGCGATCATCGTCGGCTACCGCAAGGAGGCCGTCTACGAGCGCAAGGCGGCCCTGGAGGCCAAGTACGGCCTCGAACTCACCCTCATCGACAACGACAAGGCCGAGGAGTGGAACAACGCCTACTCCCTGTGGTGCGGCCGTGACGCCCTCAAGGACGGCGTGATCCTCGCCAACGGCGACACCGTGCACCCGGTCTCCGTCGAGAAGACGCTGCTCGCCGCCCGCGGCGACGGCAAGCGGATCATCCTCGCCCTCGACACCGTGAAGTCCCTCGCGGACGAGGAGATGAAGGTCGTCGTCGACGCCGAGCGGGGCATGACGAAGATCACCAAGCTGATGGACCCGGCCGAGGCCACCGGCGAGTACATCGGCGTCACCCTCATCGAGGGCGACGCGGCACCCGAGCTCGCCGACGCGCTGAAGACGGTCTGGGAGACCGACCCCCAGCAGTTCTACGAGCACGGCTACCAGGAGCTGGTCAACCGCGGCTTCCGGATCGACGTCGCGCCGATCGGCGACGTCCGGTGGGTCGAGATCGACAACCACGAGGATCTCGCCCGGGGACGGGAGATCGCGTGCCAGTACTGACCCGGCTGATCCCCTCGCCGGTCGTCGTGGACATCCGCCCGGGTGCCCTCGACGACCTCGCCGGCGTGCTCGCCGACGAGCGCATCTCGCACTCCGGGCGGCTCGCCGTCGCCGTCAGCGGCGGTTCCGGCACGAAGCTGCGCGAGCGCATCTCGCCGAGCCTGCCCGGCGCCACCTGGTACGAGGTGGGCGGCGGCACCCTGGACGACGCCGTCCGGCTGGCCGGCGACATCAAGGCCGGCCGCTACGACGCGGTCGTCGGCCTCGGCGGCGGCAAGATCATCGACTGCGCCAAGTTCGCCGCGGCACGGGTCGGCCTGCCGCTGGTCGCCGTGCCGACGAACCTCGCGCACGACGGCCTGTGCTCGCCGGTCGCCACCCTCGACAACGACGCGGGCCGCGGCTCCTACGGCGTGCCGAACCCGATCGCGGTCGTCATCGACCTCGACGTCATCCGGGAGGCCCCGGCGCGTTTCGTGCGTTCCGGCATCGGCGACGCCGTCTCCAACATCTCGGCGATCGCGGACTGGGAGCTGTCCCACCGCGTCAACGGCGAGAAGATCGACGGGCTGGCGGCCGCCATGGCCCGGCAGGCCGGCGAGGCGGTGCTCCGCCACCCCGGCGGCATCGGGGAGAACGACTTCCTCCAGGTGCTCGCCGAGGCGCTGGTGCTCAGCGGGATCGCCATGTCGGTGTCGGGCGACTCCCGCCCCTCCTCCGGCGCCTGCCACGAGATCAACCACGCCTTCGACCTGCTGTTCCCGAGGCGTGCCGCAAGCCATGGCGAGCAGTGCGGGCTCGGCGCGGCCTTCGCGATGTACCTGCGCGGAGCCCACGAGCAGTCCGTGTACATGGCCGAAGTGCTGCGCCGGCACGGACTGCCGGTGCTGCCGGAGGAGATCGGCTTCACCGTGGACGAGTTCGTCCGGGCCGTGGAGTTCGCTCCGGAGACCAGGCCCGGCCGTTACACCATCCTCGAACACCTCGACCTCAAGACCCACCAGATCAAGGACTTCTACGTCGACTATGTCAAGGCCATCGGTAGCTGAACTCCGTCCGGTCGTGCACCCCGCTGGGGTCAAGGACCGGCGCAGCGGTGAGCACTGGATGGGACGCCTCTACATGCGTGAGGTGTCCCTGCGGGTGGACCGCTACCTGGTGAACACCAGGGTCACACCCAACCAGCTCACGTACCTGATGACCGTCTTCGGCGTCCTCGCGTGCCCGGCCCTGCTGGTGCCGGGCGTCTGGGGCGCCGTGCTCGGCGTGGTGTGCGTCCAGATGTACCTGCTCCTCGACTGCGTCGACGGCGAGGTCGCGCGCTGGAAGCAGCAGTACTCGCTCGGCGGGGTCTACCTCGACCGGGTGGGGGCGTACCTGACCGACGCGGCCGTCCTGGTCGGACTCGGGCTGCGCGCCGCCGACCTGTTCGGCAGCGGCCGTATCGACTGGCTGTGGGCCTTCCTCGGCACGCTGGGCGCGCTCGGCGCGATCCTCATCAAGGCGGAGACCGACCTCGTCGGAGTCGCCCGGCACCAGGCCGGGCTGCCGGTGGTCAAGGAGGCCGCCGCCGAGATGCGCTCCTCCGGGATGGCGCTGGCCCGCCGGGCCGCCGCCGCGTTCAAGTTCCACCGGTTGATCCTCGGCATCGAGGCCTCGCTGCTGATCCTGCTGCTCGCCGTCGCCGACCACTTCCACGGCGACCTGTTCTGGACCCGCCTCGGCACTGCCGTGCTGGCCGGCATCGCGGTGCTGCAGACCCTGTTGCACCTGGTGTCCGTCCTCGCGTCGAGCAGGCTGCGGTGAGCGCCGGGATGAAGGTCGGCGCGGTCGTCATCACGATGGGCAACCGCCCCGACGAACTGCGCGCCCTCCTCGACTCGATCGCCAAGCAGAACGGCGAGCGGGTCGAGGTGGTCGTCGTCGGCAACGGCTCGCCCGTCCCGGACGTCCCCGAGGGGGTCCGCACCCTGGAGCTGCCCGAGAACCTCGGCATCCCCGGCGGACGCAACGTCGGCATAGAAGCCTTCGGCCCCAGCGGCCGCGATGTCGACATATTGCTCTTCCTCGACGACGACGGCCTGCTCCCCGAGCACGACACCGCCGAGCTGTGCCGACAGGCCTTCGCCACCGACCCGAAGCTCGGCATCATCAGCTTCCGCATCGCCGACCCGGACACCGGGGAGACCCAGCGCCGGCACGTGCCGCGGCTGCGGGCCTCCGACCCCATGCGCTCCTCCCGGGTCACCACCTTCCTCGGCGGTGCCAACGCCGTCCGTACCCAGGTCCTCGCCGAGGTCGGCGGCCTGCCGGACGAGTTCTTCTACGCCCATGAGGAGACCGACCTGGCCTGGCGCGCCCTGGACGCCGGCTGGATGATCGACTACCGCTCGGACATGGTGCTGTTCCACCCGACGACCGCCCCCTCCCGGCACGCGGTCTACCACCGGATGGTCGCCCGCAACCGGGTGTGGCTGGCCCGCCGCAACCTGCCCGCGCCGCTGGTCCCCGTCTACCTCGGGGTGTGGCTGCTGCTGACCCTGCTGCGCCGCCCGTCCCGCCCGGCCCTGCACGCCTGGTTCGCCGGCTTCCGGGAGGGCTGGACCACTCCCTGCGGACCCCGCCGCCCCATGCGCTGGCGGACCGTGTGGAAGCTCACGCGACTGGGCCGCCCCCCGGTGATCTGACAAGCTCGGAGGTGTGCGGCCTGGTCGGCCGCCCCCTCGGGGCCAGCTGGGCGGGGTGGCGTTGACGTCACGCCGGAAGGCGATCCGGACACCTTC
>NZ_JBEYFC010000208.1:0-14265 GCF_040634175.1 Streptomyces sp. NPDC007162 | reverse complement strand
GTCCCGCTCGCCGAAGGCAGGGGAGTGCAGCTCCACCAGCTCCGGGTCCTTGCTGGTGTCGATGGCGACCAGCGGCTGCTTCGGATGCCGGAGCAGGGAGGACCGGTAGGGGGCGTAGTCCCGCCGGGGGTGGTGCTCGACGGGGGCGCCTTCGGCCACGCGCTTCTCGTAGGCGGCGTGTTCGGCGGCGATCTCGAGGTCGATGTCGGCTTGGGTGAGTGTCATGAGCTGGGTCTCTCATCTCTTCCTGGCGCTCGGTCGACCAATTAATCAGGGCACTGAGCATTTCGGCGAGCTGTAGCTCACGCTGCCACCAGTACCAAGGTCAGTCAAGGCCGAGTATCGTTCAGTGCACCAACTAACTCGGACCATGGGGGGCACATATGGCCGCGGTGGACCTGACCACCCACCCCGGGCACCTGGCCCGGCGCCTGCAGCAGGCCCACTACCTGCTGTGGAACACGATGGTCTCGGAGGAGACCACCTCACCGCAGTTCGCCGTCCTGAACGCGCTGGTCGCCGAGCCGGGGCTGGACCAGCGGACCGTGGGGGAGAGGGTGGGCCTGGACCGGTCGACCATCGCCGAGGTCATCAGTCGGCTCATCCGGCGCGGGCTGCTCGACAAGGTGCGCGACCCGCAGGACGGCCGCCGCTTCCTGCTGCGCCTCACCGACGACGGGCTGCGCACCCACCGCAAGCTCGTCGTGCGCACCGCGCGGATGAACCAGGTCTTCCTGGCTCCGCTGTCGGCCGCGGAGCAGACCCAGTTCTTCGAGCTCATCCGCCGGGTCGCGGACGCGGCGGAGGGCCTCCGCAATCCCACCGAGCCGCTGGTCCCGCAGGGCTAGGGGGGCACTGGAGGCGCCGTCACCGGGATGACGGCGGCCCGGTGGCCCGAGCGGTCACCGCGGCCGGCGGCGGTTCGGGCCGGAGCGCTCGGGTACCCGGCCGGGGCCGTGATGTCGAGCGCGTGGCCGCGACCGGCGCACGCGACAGAGGGAGCGCGAGCCATGAAGGCAGTCACCTGGCAGGGTCGGCGGGACGTCCGGGTGGAGGAAGTACCCGATCCCCGGATCGAGGAGCCCACGGACGCCGTCATCCGCATCACCTCGTCCGGCCTGTGCGGCTCGGACCTGCACCTGTACGAGGTGCTCACCCCGTTCATGACCCCGGGCGACATCCTCGGTCACGAGCCCATGGGGATCGTGGAGGAGACCGGTTCCGAGGTGCCGAACCTGCGGCGGGGCGACCGGGTCGTGGTGCCCTTCCAGATCGCCTGCGGGCACTGCTTCATGTGCTCGGCCGGCCTGATGACCCAGTGCGAGGTCACCCAGGTCACCGGCGAGGGCATGGGCGCCGCCCTGTTCGGCTACACCCGCCTCTACGGCGCGGTTCCCGGCGCCCAGGCCGAGTACCTGCGCGTCCCGCAGGCCCACTACGGTCCCATCAAGGTGCCCGAGGGGCCGCCCGACGACCGCTTCGTCTACCTCTCCGACGTGCTTCCCACCGCCTGGCAGGCCGTCGAGTACGCCGCCGTACCGCCCGGCGGCACCGTGGCCGTCCTCGGCCTCGGCCCGATCGGCGACATGTCCTGCCGGATCGCCAAGGCGCGCGGGGCCGAGCGGGTCTTCGGCATCGACCTGGTGCCCGAACGACTGGCGCGGGCCGGCCGCCGGGGCGTCGAGACGTACGACCTGCGGGTGTTCGACGACGAGAAGGAACTGGTCCGGGCGATCCACGACGTGACCGACGGCCGGGGCCCGGACGCCGTGATCGACGCCGTCGGCACCGAGGCGCACGGCAGCGCCGCCGCCAAGCTGGCCCAGACCGCGACCGGGCTGCTGCCCCGCAAGATCGCAGGACCGCTCGCGGAACGTTTCGCCGTCGACCGGCTCGGCGCCCTCTACATGGCGATCGACCTGGTCCGCCGCGGCGGCACGATCTCCCTCAGCGGGGTGTACGGCGGGATGGCCGACCCGCTGCCGCTGCTCACCCTCTTCGACAAGCAGATCCAGCTGCGCATGGGCCAGGCCAACGTCCGCCGCTGGACCGACCAGGTCATGCCGTACCTGACCGACGAGGACCCGCTCGGCGTGGCGGACTTCGCCACCCACCGGCTGCCGCTGTCCGAGGCGCCGCACGCCTACGAGATGTTCCAGCGCAAGCAGGACGGCGCGGTCAAGATCCTCTTCAAGCCTTAGCCGCCGCTCCGGACCTTCACGGTCCCTGACACCCGTACGGCCCTCGTGGCCTTCACGACCCCAGGATTTCCGCGAGGTCGTACCGCACCGGCTCCTCCAGCTGGGCGTAGGTGCAGCTGTCCGGTGCCCGGTCCGGGCGCCAGCGGCGGAACCGGGCCGTGTGCCGGAAGCGGGCGCCGTTCTCCATGTGGTCGTACGCCACCTCCGCCACCCGCTCCGGCCGCAGCGGGATCCAGGACAGGTCCTTCTTGCCGGACCAGCGGCTCGGCGCGCCCGGCAGCCGGGCCGACTCGTGGGCCGCCTCCTCGGCCCAGGCGGCCCACGGATGCCCGGAGACGTCGGCCATGCGCAGCGGCTCCAGCTCCTCGACCAACTCGGACCGCCGCTTCATCGGGAACGCGGCCGACACCCCCACGTGCTGGAGGGCGCCCCGGTCGTCGTACAGGCCGAGCAGCAGCGAGCCGACCACCGGGCCGCTCTTGTGGAGGCGGTAGCCCGCCACCACGACATCGGCGGTCCGCTCGTGCTTGACCTTGAACATGGCGCGCTCGTCCTGGCGGTACCGCAGGGTGAGCGGCTTGGCGATGACCCCGTCGAGTCCGGCCCCCTCGTACTGCTCGAACCACTGCCGGGCCACCTCGACGTCGGTCGTCGCCGGGGCGAGGTGCACGGGCGGCGTCACCCCGGACAGCGCCCGGGTGAGCAGGGCGCGGCGGTCGGTCAGCGGGACGTCCAGGAGGGACTCGTCGGCCAGCGCCAGCAGGTCGAAGGCGATGAAGGAGGCGGGCGTCCGCTCCGCCAGCGTGCGCACCCGGGAGTCCGCCGGATGGATCCGCTCGGTCAGCGCGTCGAAGTCCAGCCGGCCCTCCCGGGCGATCACGATCTCCCCGTCCAGCACGCAGCGTTCGGGCACACGCTCCGTCAGCGCCGCCACCAGCTCCGGGAAGTACCTGGTCAACGGCTTCCCGGTGCGGCTGCCGAGCTCCACCTCCGGGCCGTCCCGGAACACGATCGCGCGAAAGCCGTCCCACTTCGCCTCGTACTGCATGTCCGGCGGGATGCTCGCCACCGGCTTGGCGAGCATCGGTTTCACGGGCGGCATCACCGGCAGATCCATGCGTTCGACTCTACGAGCGCTCACCGTGCCCCGCTCGTCGCGAGGCGCGGGCCGATGTGCGGGGCAGGGACGGTGCGCCTACCGTGGCCGCATGGGCGATGCGGTGGAACTGGAGGTGGCCGGCCGGACGGTACGGCTGTCCAGCCCGGACAAGGTGTTCTTCCCGGAGCGCGGTTTCACCAAGCTGGACGTCGCCCGCTACTACGCGGCCGTGGGCCCCGGCATCCTGCGCGCCCTGCGCGACCGCCCCACCACCCTCCAGCGTTACCCGGACGGAGTCGAGGGCGAGTGGTTCTACCAGAAGCGCGCGCCCAAGGGCATGCCCGGCTGGATCCCCACCGCCCACATCACCTTCCCCAGCGGCCGCACCGCCGACGAGATGTGCCCCACCGAAGAGGCGGCCGTGGTGTGGGCGGCGCAGTACGGCACCCTCACCTTCCATCCGTGGCCGGTGCGCCGCACCGACGTCGACCGCCCCGACGAACTCCGCATCGACCTCGATCCGCAGCCCGGCACCGGCTTCGCCGACGCCGTCCGCGCCGCCCACGAACTGCGCGTCGTCCTCGACGAGTTCGGCGGACTGCGGGGCTGGCCCAAGACCTCCGGCGGCCGTGGCCTGCACGTGTTCGTGCCCATCGAGCCGCGCTGGACCTTCACCCAGGTCCGGCGCGCCGCGATCGCGGTGGGCCGCGAACTGGAACGCCGGCTGCCGGACCGGGTGACCACCAGGTGGTGGAAGGAGGAACGCGGCGAGCGCATCTTCGTCGACTACAACCAGACCGCCCGGGACCGCACCATCGCCTCCGCCTACTCCCTGCGGCCCCGCCCGGACGCCCCCGTCTCCGCGCCGCTGCGCTGGGTGGAGGTCGACGACGTCCGCCCCGAGGACTTCGACCTCGTCACCATGCCGGCCCGGTTCGCCGAAGTGGGCGACGTGCACGCCGACATGGACGACCACGCCTTCTCCCTGGACGCCCTCCTGGAACTCGCCCGCCGCGACGAACACGAGCACGGCCTCGGTGACCTGCCGTACCCGCCCGAGTACCCGAAGATGCCGGGCGAGCCGAAGCGCGTCCAGCCGAGCCGGGCCCGGCCCGAACAGCCCTCCTGACCGCCCGGGCTCCGGGAGCGCTCCCGGAACTCCTGTCACCCGGGGCTATGCTGATCGGCAGCCGCCGACGAGGAGGGCCGAGGTGTCCGAGGCAGTGTCGCGCCCCACCCTGGAGGCCGTGGCCGCGCGGGCCGGGGTGTCCCGGGCGACCGCGTCCCGGGTCGTCAACGGCGGCGACGGCGTGCGTGAGCCCCTCGTGGCACGGGTCCGGCAGGCGGTCGAGGAACTCGGCTACGTCCCCAACCAGGCAGCTCGCTCCCTGGTGACCAGACGGCACGACGCCGTCGCCGTCGTGATCGCCGAACCCGAGATCCGGATCTTCACCGACCCGTTCTTCGCCCTCCAACTACGCGGCATCAGCAAGGAGCTGACGGCCCAGGACAACCAACTGGTACTGCTGCTCACCGAGGGACGGGACGACCACGCGCGGGTCGCCCGCTATCTCGCCGGCGGCCACGTCGACGGCGCGCTCGTCTTCTCGCTCCACCTCGACGATCCGCTGCCCGGCCTGATCGAGGGCGTCAAGGTCCCCACCGTGTTCGGCGGGCGGCCCGGCTGGAGCGACGGCTCGAACGACGTCGTGTACGTCGACTGCGACAACCGGGGCGGCGCCCGGGACGCCGTACGCCATCTCGCCGGTCTCGGGCGGACCCGGATCGCGCACATCACCGGGCCCCTGGACCAGACGTCCGCGGCCGACCGCCTCGACGGCTACCGGGACGTCATGGGGGAGACCGACCCGCGGCTGGTCGTGACGAGCGACTTCACCCCGGCCGGCGGGGAGCGCGCCATGGCCGAACTCCTCGACCGCTGCCCGGACGTCGACGCCGTGTTCGCCGCCAACGACCTGACCGCGCTCGGCGCCCTGCGCGTGCTGCGCGAACACGGTCGCCGGGTGCCCGAGGACGTGGCCGTGATCGGATTCGACGACCTCCTGCCCGTCACCGAGCAGGACGGACCGTCGCTGACGACGGTCCGTCAGGACATCGAGGAGATGGGCCGGCTGATGGCCCGGCTACTGCTGCGCGGACTGCACCGGGGCGAGTCGGCGGGCGCACCGTCCAGTGTCATCCTGCCCACGACACTGGTACGGCGCGCCTCCGCCTAGCTCGCTTCCGCCCTGGCCCGCGCGGCTCTCAGCTCTGCTGCGGTTCGCCCTTGATCACCGCGAACCTGGCGCCGTACGGGTCGGCCAGCTTGGCCATCCGGCCCACCCCTTCCAGCGTGGTGGCCGGCATCCGCACCCTGCCGCCCGTCTGCTGGGCCTTCTCGACCACCGCGTCCGGGTCCTCCACCTCGAAGTACGGCAGCCAGTACGCGCCCACCTGCGCCTCCGCCGGGTCCTCGGCCAGCGGCACCATCCCGCCGAACATCGACTCCTCGTCGCCACCCGCCGGATTGACACAGGTGTAGGTCCCACCGGGGAACGGCGCTCCGGAGGTCTCAAGACCCAGCACCTTGTAGTAGAAGGCGGCGGCCGCCGCGATGTCCGCGGTGTACAGCTCGACCCAGCACAGCGAACCCGGATCGCCCGCCACGTCCACCCCCTTCCGCGACGCGGGCTGCCAGATGCCGAAGGGCACGCCCGCCTCGTCGGAGAGGAGCGCCACCCGGCCCTGGTCCATCACGTCCGTCGGCTGGAGGAGGACACCGCCGTGCGCCTGCTCGGCGGTCTTGGCGGTCGCCTGCGCGTCGTCACTGCGGAAGTACACCGTCCAGGCCGGTGGGCCCTGCTCCGGGGCGGTCTGCACACCGCCGGCCACCGTCCGGCCGTCGAGCTGGAAGAACCCGTAGCCACCGGCATCGGGCCCCGCCGACTGGAACTGCCAGCCGAAGAGACCGTGGTAGAAGGAGACGGCGCCGTCGATCTCGGGGGTGCCGAGGTCGACCCAGTTGGGAGCGCCGTTGACGAAACGGGTGGTGAGCATCATCGCCCTCCTCGTAAGGGTCCCGTTCTCTGCTCCACCGAGTCTTCCACCGCCCACTGACAATCAGGGCCGGACCACGCCCACCGAACCGGATCCGTCCCGCGCGCCGCCGTGCACGGGCGTGGCGCGCAGGCGCATCATCGACACCGGTGTGGTCCCCCGACGCCGCGTTGAGCGGGCGTTGATCGAACGTTTTTCCCCGCACGGCACGATCCTGGCCATGCACTTCGACACCATGACCACGCCCCGCACGCCCGTCCCGGCCTGGCAGGCGCAGGCGCTGTGCGCGCAGACCGGGGGCGACTTCTTCTTCCCCGAGCCCGGCAGCTCGGTGCGCGAGGCGAAGCGCATCTGCGGTATGTGCGAGATGCGCTCCACCTGCCTGGAGTACGCGCTGGACAACGACGAACGCTTCGGCGTCTGGGGCGGCCTCTCCGAGAAGGAGCGCCTGCAACTGCGCCGGGCGCGCTGAACCCACGGCACCGCGTGTGCCCCCGCCCGCGGTCCCCGCGGCGTCAGGCGCCCGCGCGGGCCGCCATCCGGGCCTTGCGTGCGGCCAGCTTCTCGTCGAACTTGAGGGCTTCCGCGTTCAGTCCGCCCATGAACAGGCCGAGTTCCTCCTGCGCCTGCAGGCCCTCGGGGCCGAGCCCGTCGATCTCCAGCACCTTCAGGTGGCGCAGTACCGGCTGGAGCACGTCGTCGTGGTGGATGCGCAGGTTGTAGACCTCGCCGATCGCCATCTGGGCGGCGGCGCGCTCGAAGCCGGGGATGCCGTGGCCGGGCATCCGGAAGTTGACCACGACGTCCCGCACCGCCTGCATGGTCAGGTCGGGGGCCAGCTCGAACGCGGACTTCAGGAGGTTGCGGTAGAAGACCATGTGCAGGTTCTCGTCGGTCGCGATGCGGGCCAGCATGCGGTCGCAGACCGGATCACCGGACTGGTGGCCGGTGTTGCGGTGCGAGATGCGGGTCGCGAGTTCCTGGAAGGCCACATAGGCGACCGAGTGCAGCATCGAGTGGCTGTTGTCCGACTGGAAGCCCTCGCTCATGTGCGACATCCGGAACGCCTCGAGCTTGTCCGGGTCGACCGCGCGCGAGGCGAGCAGGTAGTCACGCATGACGATGCCGTGCCGGCCCTCCTCGGCGGTCCAGCGGTGCACCCAGGTGCCCCAGGCACCGTCCCGGCCGAACAGCGAGGCGATCTCGTGGTGGTAGCTGGGCAGGTTGTCCTCGGTGAGCAGGTTCACCACCAGGGCGATCCGGCCGATCTCGGTGACCTTGGACTGCTCCTTCTCCCAGGCCTGCCCGTCCTCGAAGAAACCGGGGAAGTTACGGGCGTCGGTCCAGGGCACGTACTCGTGCGGCATCCAGTCCTTGGCGACCGTCAGATGGCGGTTCAGCTCCTTCTCGACCACTTCCTCCAGGGCGTACAGCAGCCGTGCGTCGGTCCAGACGGACGAGCTGCCGAGGTGGGGAGAAGTGATCGTCACGAGAACTCCAGGGGGACGCCGTACAGGGGGAAGGAACGCGAGAGAACCGGCGAGCGGGGCCGGGAACCTACGAGATCGTAGGCTACGAATCCGTAGGTTACGAAGACGTAGGTTAAGTGCGCTGTAAAGATCGCTGATCAGGTGCTGTGCGCAAGGCGAATCGGGACATGCCAACCAGCCCTGGGACCCGCAGGTCCCAGGGGTGGAGAGGCGAATCGATCACCCGTCAGACATACAGTTCCCGCAGCCGGACCGAGAGGCACGTCACACATCCTTCCAGCTTCTCGAACTCGGAGATGTCCACCGTGACGACGTCGTGGCCGAGATCGGTCAGCAACTCGACGGTCTTCGGGGCACTCGCCGACATCAGCAGCTTGCCGCCGCCGAGCAGTACCACGTGGGCGCCCGCGTCCTCGGGCACCGCCAGGAAGCCCGGGAACAGCGAGGGCCGGTCCACGTTCGGGATGTGCCCGAGAACCGTCCCGTCGGGGAGCGCGGTCACCGCCGACTTCAGGTGCAGCACCCGGCTCACCGGCACCGCCACCACACGGGCACCCAGCGGTTCGAAGGCGGCCCGCAGCTGCTGCACCCCGGCCGCGTTGGTCCGCCCGCCGCGGCCGACGTAGACGGTGTCGCCGACCTTCAGGACGTCGCCGCCGTCCAGGGTGCCCGGCTCCCACACCCAGTTGACCGAGCAGCCGAGGCGTGCCACCGCCTCCTCGACGCCCGCGGTCTCGGCCCGCCGGGACTCGGCGCCGGGCCGGGTGATCAGCGCCACGTTCTTGTACATGACGACCGTGTCCTCGACGAAGACCGAGTCCGGGCAGTCGTCCTCGGGGTCCACCTCGACGGTCTCCCAGCCGTGCGCGCGCAGTGCCTCCACGTACGCCTCCCACTGCTCCCGGGCGAGTTCGGCGTCGACCTTCTCCCGCTCGATGTGCGTCACCAGACCTTCGGCGAGGCGCGGGCTGGGGCGGCGGACGAGGGCCTTCTTGCTGGGCACGTCGGGTCTCCGGGGTCGGGGGCGCGGTCCGGCACCCGTCGTGGGGGTGCCGGACCGCCATCATGCAGGGCGGGCCGGTGTCGACAAAACCCCCGTCATCAGGCTGTGCCCTCCCCGAGCCGCGTCACCTCCTCCGGTGAGGTGCCCGTCAGCGCGCCGTCGGCCATCAGCAGCCAGCGGGTGATCCCGACCGACTCCAGGAACGGCACGTCGTGACTGGCCACGACCAGGGCGCCCTGGTACGACTCCAGGGCCGTGGTCAGCTGCCGGACGCTCGCCATGTCGAGGTTGTTCGTCGGCTCGTCCAGCATCAGCAGCTGCGGGGCGGGTTCGGCCAGCAGCAGCGCGGCCAGGGCGGCCCGGAACCGTTCGCCGCCGGAGAGCGTGGCCGCCTTCTGGTCGGCGCGGGCGCCCCGGAACAGGAAGCGGGCCAGGCGCGCCCGGATCCGGTTGTTGGTGGCGCCCGGCGCGAACCGGGCCACGTTCTCCACGACGCTCAGCCCGTCGTCGAGGACGTCGAGGCGCTGGGGCAGGAAGCGCAGCGGCACATGGGTGTGCGCCTCGCCCGCGACCGGAGCCAGTTCACCGGCGATCGTACGCAGCAGCGTCGTCTTGCCCGCCCCGTTGCGCCCGATCAGCGCGATCCGCTCGGGGCCGCGCAGCTCCAGGATCCCCTCGACCCGCGAACCGTGGGCCAGCTCCAGGTTCTCCAGGGTCAGCACGTTGCGGCCCGGCGGCACGGCCGTGTACGGCAGTTCGACGCGGATCTCGTCGTCGTCCCGTACCGCCTCCACCGCCTCGTCGAGCCGCTCCCTCGCCTCGGCGAGCCGCTCCTCGTGCATGATGCGGTGCTTGCCTGCCGACTCCTGCGCGGCCCGCCTGCGCGCCCCCATGACGATCTTCGGCTCGCGCTTCTGCTCGTACATCTTCTGCCCGTAGCGCTTGCGGCGGGCCAGTTTCACCTGGGCGTCGGTCAGTTCGCGCCGCTGCTTGCGGACGTCGGCCTCGGCGACCCGCACCATGCGCTCGGCCGCCTCCTGTTCGACGGCGAGGGCCTCCTCGTACGCCGAGAAGTTGCCGCCGTACCAGGTGACCTCGCCGGCGTGCAGGTCGGCGACCTGGTCGACCAGGTCGAGGAGTTCGCGGTCGTGGCTGACCACGATCAGCACGCCGGGCCAGGAGGTGACGGCCGCGTACAGGCGCTTGCGGGCGTACAGGTCGAGGTTGTTGGTGGGCTCGTCGAGCAGCAGCACGTCCGGACGGCGCAGCAGCAGCGCGGCCAGCCGCAGCAGCACCGACTCGCCGCCGGAGACCTCGCCGACGGTCCGGTCCAGGCCGATGTGGCCGAGCCCCAGTTCGCCGAGGGTGACCAGGGCGCGCTCCTCGACGTCCCAGTCGTCGCCGAGGGTCTCGAAGTGCGCCTCGGACGCGTCACCCGCCTCGATGGCGTGCAGCGCGGCCCGCCGGGCGGCGATGCCGAGCACCTCGTCGACGCGCAGCGCGGTGTCCAGCGTGACGTTCTGCGGGAGGCAGCCCACCTCGCCGGCCACCTTCACGGTGCCGTCGGACGGGGTGAGCTCGCCGGCGACGAGTTTCAGAAGGGTTGACTTCCCTGAGCCGTTGACGCCGACCAGACCGGTGCGGCCGGGTCCGAAGGCGACGTCCAGGCCCTCGAAGACGGCGGAGCCGTCGGGCCAGGAGAAGGACAGGGCGGTACAGGTGACGGAAGCAGACATAAGGGCGCCTCGCGGTTGCTTGCGGTGTCGGGGGCAGACGCGTGTCGAGACACCGCGGGGCAGCCGAGGGGCCGGGGAAGGGATCCCGTGCCGGAGAGACGGCTCGTACACCGAGGTCGAACGCCACGGACACACCTCACGGGTGTGCCGCGGTGTCTCAGGACCTCAGACGAGCAACGTCCTTCTCCAATCGACGGCAACAGGACGTGGAACAGGCTAGGAAGACGCCGGGAGGGGTGTCAAAGGAATTAACCCCGTGCGGTCACGGCGGTGGTTCAGCAGGCGTCCCGCATCAGTTCGGCGAGATCGTGGTCCAGGTCCAGCTGAAGGTGTTCGAGACCGGTCGGCACCAGGTCCCCGGTGGCCTCCAGGAACCGGGTGATCTCGCTCGTGCGCACATGGACGACGGCGGTGCCCTCGGGGGCGTGGAACTCCAGCACCGTCCGGTCGTACCCGTACGGCCGCACCCGCACGTCCCCGTCGCCCTCCGGCGCGTGCAGGCCGGCCGCGAGCAGTTCGCGGGAGAACGTCCAGCAGACGTCGACACCCTCCAGGGTGGCCGGGGCGGGGAAGGTCATGCGGACGGCGAAGGGGTCCTCGCGGTCGTAGTGCAGGGTGGCGGGAATGCTCGGCATGCGCGGTGACGCGGCGACCAGGCGGGCCTCTACGGGCTGCTCGATGACGGTGGACAACGCCTTGCTCCCTCATGACGGCTGAACGAATATCCGGGCGGGTGAGACCTGGCACTGGAAGAGACGACGTACACGGCCCATCCGTGCACATGTGGTGCGAGTGACCTCTGTCACCGGGCTTATTCACACCGTCGGCTTACCTCTCGTGGGGCCACCGTGCCCTCTTTACGCCACCGGGGCAGTGGGCTAGCTTCGCGCGCCATGAGGCGTATGGGGAGCACGAGACGGACCGGACGGGTACGACGGACGAGCAGGGCGGCGGCCGTGGGGGTGGCGTGCGCGGCGGTCCTGGCCGCGCCGACCGCCGGCTCCGCGCGGGCCGCGACGCCGGCACCGCACTGGGCGATCAAGGACACCGGGGCCCCGGGCGTGCGCTTCCGCGGCCTGGCCGCCGTCGACCGGGACACCGCCTGGCTGGCGGGCACCGGTGGCACCGTGCTGCGCACCACGGACGGCGGCGCGCACTGGCGGAACGTCTCTCCACCGGGCGCGGCGGACCTCCAGTTCCGGGACGTCGAGGCGTTCGACGCCCGCCACGCGGTGGTCCTGGCCATCGGCGAGAACGAGGCGTCGCGCGTCTACCGCACCGAGGACGGCGGCGCGACCTGGACCGAGTCGTTCCGCAACACCGACCCGGCCGCCTTCTACGACTGCCTGGCCTTCTTCGACCGCCGCCACGGCCTCGCCGTGAGCGACCCGGTCGACGGCAGGTTCCGCATCCTGTCCACCGGCGACGGCGGCCGGACCTGGCAGGTGCTGCCGAACGCGGGCATGCCGGCCGCCCTGGACGGCGAGGCGGGCTTCGCGGCGAGCGGCCAGTGCCTGGTCACCTCCGGGCCGAAGGACGCCTGGCTGGCCACCGGTGGCGGCGCGCACGCGCGCGTGCTGCACTCCACCGACCGGGGACTGACCTGGACCGCGGCCGACACGCCGATCCCGGCGGGCGACCCCGCCAAGGGCGTCTTCGCCCTCGCCTTCCGCGACCGCGCCCACGGCCTCGCCGTCGGCGGCGACTACCGTGCGGACCAGCCCTCCCAGCGGGCGGCGGCGGCCACGGCGGACGGCGGCCGGAGCTGGCGGCCCGCCGCCACCCCGCCGCCCGGCTACCGCTCCGGGGTCGCCTGGCTCCCGCACAGCCGCGCCGCGGCCCTCGCCGTCGGCCCCACCGGCACCGACCTGACCACCGACGGCGGCCGTACCTGGCGGACCGTCGACACCGGCTCCTACGACACCGTGACCTGCACCCTGGACCGCAGCTGCTGGGCGGCCGGCGAACAGGGCCGGGCGGCGCGTCTGGAGGGCTGACACCCGGGTACCCGACGGCGGCACAGCCACGAAGGGAGCGGTCGTCATGCCACGCGGATCCAGCCCCAAGCGGGAACGCCAGTACGAGCACATCAAGGACAGCGCACTCGACCGGGGCGAGAGCGAGAAGCGCGCCGAGGAGATCGCCGCCCGGACCGTCAACAAGGAACGCGCCCGGTCCGGCGAGTCCAGGACCGCGAGCCGCACGTCCACCCAGGACATGTCGTCCGGCAGGCGCGGCGGCAAACGGTCGCACAGCGGCTCCGAGGGGCCGACCCGGGACCAGCTCTACAACGAGGCCAGGGAACGGGGCGTCGAAGGCCGGTCGAACATGAACAAGGCCCAGCTGCAACGCGCGGTCGACGCCAAGAAGAGCTGAGGGTGCCGCGGGGGCCGGGGCGGCCCCGTGGCCGCACGCGCGCGTGCCGCGCCGTACGCTCGGGGTCACCATGACGACCGTATGCGTACCCGCGGGCTGGCCCGCGACCGAGGAAGCCGCCCTGGCCGTCCAGGACGAACTGCGGGGGCGGGTGATCCTGGACGAGCCGGGCCCGGCGCCCGGCACCGGGCACGTGACGGGCGTGGACGTGGCCTACGACGACGAACGCGACCTGGTCGCGGCGGCGGCCGTGGTGCTGGACGCGGCGACCCTGGAGACCGTCGCCGAGGCGACCGCCGTCGGCCGGGTCTCCTTCCCGTACGTGCCCGGCCTGCTGGCCTTCCGCGAGATCCCCACCGTACGGGCCGCCCTCGACGCCCTGCCCTGCTCGCCCGGCCTGGTGGTCTGCGACGGCTACGGCCTCGCCCACCCGCGCCGCTTCGGCCTCGCGAGCCACCTCGGAGTCCTCACCGGCCTGCCCACCATCGGCGTCGCCAAGAACCCGTTCACGTTCGCCCACGACGACCCGGAGGGCCCGCGCGGCTGCCACGCGCCGCTGCTCGCGGGCACCGAGGAAGTCGGCCGCGCCCTGCGCACCCGGGACGCCGTCAAGCCGGTGTTCGTCTCCGTCGGCCACCGGGTGAGCCTGGACAACGCCTGCGCCCACGCCCTTGCGCTCACCCCGCGGTACCGCCTGCCGGAGACCACCCGCCGCGCGGACGCACTGTGCCGCGGGGCGCTGCGGGAAGCCCGGTCCGAGTAGCGAATCTGAGTACGAGTACGGATGCCGCTGTTACACGCCGACGGCAGGCTGGGCGCATGACGACACACCGTGAATCCATGGCCCGCACCGCCCGCCCCGTCGAGCGCCCCATGACGGCCGCGCTGGTCCTCGCCGTGCTGGCCGGGCTCGCATGGACGGCCGGGATGCTCTACACCGTGCTCCAGTGGCAGGCCTAGCTCCGAGCCCGGGGGTTCATCACAGGGTCGCCGCCACCCGGAACCCGATCCCGGCCGCCCGCAGCCGCTCGATGAGCGCGTCGCCCATCGCCTGGGCCGTGGTGACCTGCCCGGCCGTCGCGGGCAGCTCGTCGAAGGCGAGGCAGAGCGCTCCCTCGGCGAACATCTTCGCCGTCTCTCCGTAGCCGGGATCGCCGCCCGAGACCTCCGTGAACACGCGTCGGCCGCCGCCCTCGCCGACGAACCGCACCCGGAACCAGCTGCGCGCCCGCCGCTCGGCGCTCGGCCCCTCGCCGGGCTTGAGCCGGTCCGACAGCCAGCGCCGGGCCGGCGGCACCTGCGC
>NZ_JBEYFC010000207.1:0-14278 GCF_040634175.1 Streptomyces sp. NPDC007162 | reverse complement strand
GTCAAGCGTCAGGTCGCCGGGTTCACCAACAAGGCCGGGCTGCAGTGCACCCGGGGCTTCGACCGCTCCTCCACCGAACGTGCCGTCGACGTCCATGTGATGAACCTGCGCCGGAAGATCGAGTCCGATCCGCGCCGGCCGGTACGCCTGGTGACCGTGTTCGGCGTCGGCTACAAACTGAGCGGCGGCAGGCCGTGACCCCCCGGATACCGTGGCGCAAACGGCTGCTGGTGCGGCTGCTGTTCACCTCGGTCCTGATCGCCGTCTGTTCGGTGGCCGCCACCGCCTGGCTCGCCGTGACGACCACCACCAGCGCACTGGAGGAGGAACAGGGCCAGGACCTCGCCGCCGACAACCGGATCCTCGCCCAGCTCAGCGGCTACGCCGCGGACCACCCGGACTGGACCGGGGTCGGGCACACCGTGCGGACGCTGGCCGCGAGGACCGGCCGCAGGATCGCCCTGACCACCTCCGACCGCACCCTGATCGCCGACTCGGCGCCCGGCGGCACCCCGCTCCCGCCCCGCCCGGCCGCCGCCGTGGACCCCCTGCACACCGACACCTACACGGAGTTCGGCGCCCAGCTCAGCGGCATCGACCCGCGCGCGGTGGGACCGTTCCGGCTCACCGCCCCGGAGCGCGAGAAGCTGGAGGCGGTCGCGAAGAAGGAGCAGACGTGCTTCGACCGGGTGGGCGTGGCGACCAGCGTCCAGCACGTCCCGAGCGGACGGCCGTACGTCGTCGTGGACGACGCCAGGGACGCTCCCCTGGAATTCAAGTTCGGGTGCGGCCGTCTCTACGGCGAGTCGACCGCGCAGACGACCGACGTGCTGGACGTCCCGACCGCCACCGAGGCCAAGGCCCTGGGCGCCCTCACGGACCTGGCCCGTCCCTGCCTGCGGGCCAGGGACCTGGACCTCGGCGGCCCGCTCTCCCTCACCTACGACACGACGGGACGCAACCCGGTCACGGGCGGGTTCCTCGTCACCGGGAAGGGCACCGAGCGGCAGTCGGACCAGACCGCGAGGAACTGCGTCACCAACGCCCGCCGCACCCAGCTCGAACCCTATGTCGCCCCCGCCGCCGAACTGTTCCTCGGCATCGGCGACCAGACCGGGCCCCGCTTCGACATGTCCCGGGCCAACAAGACCCGGATCGTCGGCGCGGCCGGACTGGTCCTCGCGGTCACGGTCGCCGTCACCGCCGTCGTCGCCACCCGTCTGGTACGACCGCTGCGCGCGCTCACCCTCGCCGCACAGCAGCCGCCCGAGCTGCACGCCAGGGTACCGGTGCGCACCCGGGACGAGACCGGACTGCTCGCCGAGGCGTTCAACGACCTGACCGAGCGCCGGGAACGCCTCGAGGAGCAGCGCAAGGCGATGGTCAGCGACATCGCCCACGAGCTGCGCAGCCCGCTCACCAACATCCGCGGCTGGCTGGAGGTCACCAAGGACGGTGTGGTCGCCCCCGATCCGGCGCTCCTCGGCTCCCTGCACGAGGAGGCCCTGGTCCTGCAACGGATCATCGACGACCTCCAGGACCTGGCGGCCGCCGACGCCGGCACCCTGCGCGTGCACCGCGAACCGGTCCGCGCCGCCGACCTGGTCGACCAGGTGGCCGCCGCCCACCGGGTGGCCGCCGACGCGGCCGGAGTCATCCTGCTGACCGACTCCGACGGCACCGCCTGGCTCGACGCCGACCCGGTACGGATGCGGCAGGCGCTCGGCAACCTGGTCTCCAACGCGATCCGGCACACCCCCGCCGAGGGGAGCGTCACCCTGACGGCCCGTCACGACGGCGACGGCATCGTCCTCACCGTGACCGACACCGGGCCGGGCATCGCGGCGGAGGACCTCCCGCACGTCTTCGAGCGGTTCTGGCGCGCGGAGAAGTCCCGCAGCCGCCGCACCGGGGGCAGCGGCCTCGGCCTGCCGATCGTGCGGCACCTGGTGGCCGCCCACGACGGCACGGCCGAGGCGCAGAGCGAGCCGGGCAAGGGCGCCCGGTTCACCCTGCGGCTGCCGGGCGCCGCGGCCCCGGCCGACGTCAGCTGAACCGGCGCGCGGCCGCCTTCCTGCGCCGGGTCAGCAGCCGGCGCTCCGCCTCGGTGGTGCCGCCCCAGATGCCGACGGCCTGCCCCGTGTCCATCGCCCAGTCCAGGCACTGCTCCTGGACAGGGCAGCGCTCGCAGACCGCTTTCGCCCGCCGCGTCTGGTGCAGTGAGGGGCCGGTGGTGCCGATCGGGAAGAAGAGGTCGGGATCCTCGTCGCGGCACTCGGCGTGGTCTCGCCAGTTGTCCATCGATGTCACCTGCGATCCAAGTCGACTCTGCCGTTTCCTGTGCGGGTTGCTCAGCTTCGGGTCACCGGAGCGGGCACCGCTGAAACGGGTAAGTCGCCTGCAATTCGCGGACTTCACTGCTCCCGCAGACCCCAGGGCGAGCCGTACTCGGTCAGCAGGTCGAGGAACGGGCGGGCCGGGAACGCCTCCGGACCGAGGACGCCCGAGCCCGACCACGCGCCGGTGGCCAGGAGTTCGAGGGCGACGACCGGGTTGAGGGCCGTCTGCCACACCACGGCCTGACAACCGTACTCCGCCATGGACCACTGGTTGTCGACAACGTGGTAGAGATACACCTCACGCGCTCGCCCGTCCTTCGTGCCGCGCACCCAGGTGCCCGCACAGGTCTTGCCGTGCATGCGCTCGCCCAGCGTCGCCGGGTCGGGCAGCGAGGCGGCGACCACGTCCCGGGGCGAGACCGCCACCGGCCCGTCGGCGCCGGGCACGGTCACCGGGACGGTGCTGTCCAGGCCGAGCAGGTGCAGCGTCCTCAGCGTCTCGATGAACTCGCCGCCCAGCCCGTACTTGAAGGTGACCCGCCGGGCGTCCACCCAGCGCGGCACCAGCAGCACCTCCTCGTGCTCGACGTTGACGCACTCGACCGGGCCGATCCCGTCCGGGAACTCGAACACCTCCGGCTCGCTGAAGGGCGCGGTCGTGAACCAGCCACGTCCCTTCTCGTAGACGACGGGCGGGTTGAGGCACTCCTCGATGGTGGTCCAGATGTTGAAGGAGGGCGCGAAGTCGTAGCCGTCCACCGTGAGGTTCGCGCCGTCGCGGATGCCGATCTCCTCGATCTCGTCGAAGAGCTCGTCGGCCGCGTACCGTGCGAACACGTCCGACAGGCCCGGCTCCACACCCATCCCGACCAGTGCCAGCGCACCAGCCTCGGCCCACTGCGCAGCCAGCGCGAACTGCTCGTCGCCGAGCTTCACCCCGCACTCCTCGTACGGGCGCTCGGGGTGCGGCCTGGACAGCGACATCGCCATGTCGAGATAGCCCGCGCCGGCCGTACGGGCGGCCCGGAACAGGGGCATGACGAAGCGCGGGTCGGTGGCGTTGAGCAGCACGTCGCAGCCGTGCCGGGCCAGCAGCGCGGCCACGGCCGACTCGTCCCCGGCGTCGACGCGCTCGGCCCGGAACCTGCCGTCGCCGACGGCCGCCACGGCCGCCTCGGCCCGGGCCGGGTCGTGGTCGGCGACCACCATCACGTCGAAGAACGGACGGCGGGCCGCGATCCGGGTGACGGCGGTGCCCACACCACCGGCTCCCACGAGCAGTACACGCATGGCGAAGTCTCCTTCTCGAACAGAGTGCGAGGTCGAGTACGGGGCGCCTTGGCCGGAATCAAACGCCGGTCCTTCGCATAAGGTCAATGGCGTTGGCATAAGGACGGCAGAGGAGCGCGTCATGCCCAAACAGGTCGTACCGGAGAACAGGAGGCGCCGTCGCCGTCCGACGCGCGGCGGTACCGTGCTGTCCGAGCGGCTGATCGTCGACACCGCCCTGCGGCTGCTGCGTGAACACGGCAGCGCGGGCCTCACCGCCCGCCGGCTGGGCCTCGCCCTCGACTGCGACCCCAGCACCCTGTACCGCTACTTCCGGGGCATGGACGACCTGACCCTCGCGATCGGCGACGCCCTCATCGGCCGGGCGCTGGCCGGCTGGACGCCGACGGGGGAGTGGCGCACGGACCTGCGTACGATCGGGCTGCGCATCCACGCGCAGTACGTGTCCCACCCACAGGCGGCCCTGCTGACGGCGAACCGGGTGACGGGGCGGGCCCAGGAACTGGCGGCCGACGAGGCGATCCTGGACGTCCTGCGCAGGGCGGGCTTCCCCCTGGCCGAGACCGTCCGCGTCTACCACGCCTTCATCGACCAGACCCTGGCCTTCGCGGCGCTGGACGCGGCCTCCCTGGCCCTGCCGAAGGACTCCCAGCGAGCGGACGAGGCCAAGTGGAACTCGACGTACGCCCGCCTGCCCCGCACGAGCCACCCCCGCATCGCGGAAGCGGCCCCGTTGCTGGCGAAACGCATGGTGACCAGCGCCTACCCGACGGCCCTGGACATGCTCCTGGACAGCGCAGAACGGTCCTTGTGATCCCCGGCCGGAGCTACGGCCGGCGCAGCGCACCCTCCGCCGTACGCGCCACTGCCTCCGCGACCGCCCCCAACGCCGGCGAATCCAGCTTCCACTGCTGCCAGTACAAGGGCACGTCCACCCACAACCCCGGCCCCCCGAGCCGCACCAGCCTCCCCTCCCGCAACCGCGGCTCCGCCTGCGCCTCCGGCACCATCCCCCACCCGAGCCCGGCCGTCACCGCGTCCACGAACCCCTCCGAGGTGGGTACGTAATGCCGTAGCGCGCTCGCCCCACTCCGCCCCAGCCGCCGCAGGAACCCGTCCTGGAAGTCGTCCCTCCGGTCGAACACCAGCACCGGCGCCTCGGCGAGCGCGTCCGCCAGCCCACCGCGCACATGCGCCGCCGCGAACCGCGGCGCCGCCACCGGCAGGTACCGCATCCGCCCCAGCGCCCGCACCGAGCACCCGGGCACCGGATCCGGCGCCGAGGTGACCGCCGCCATCACCAGCCCCTCCCGCAGCAGCGCGGCCGTGTGGTCCTCGTCCTCCCGCCGCAGTTCCACGAAGATCCCCGGCAGCGCGGTCAGCGCCCCCAGGAACCAGGTAGCCAGCGAGTCCGCGTTGACCGCGACCGACACCCGGGTCGGCTCCCCGGCGCCGCTCATGCCCAGTTCGCCGCGCGCGTCCCGTTCCAGCCTGCCCAGCTGCCGGGCGAACCGGACCAGCACCTCGCCCGACTCCGTCGGCCGCACCGGCTTGGTGCGCTGGAGCAGTACCCGGCCGGTGCGCTGCTCCAGCGCCTTCACCCGCTGGCTGACCGCCGACGGCGTCACATGCAGGGCCGCGGCCGCCGCGTCGAACGTGCCCTCGTCGACCACCGCCAGCAGCGTCCGCACCTGGTCGAGGGGAAGTTCCACCGTTCACTCCCGTCATCAGTTCTGCTTAGGGTACGTAAAAATCCTTAGCTGTACGTAAGCCGATCACTTCCGTAGCGTCGAGGGCATGTCCAGTTCTCTCGCCGCCGCTGCCGCGGGTTTCGGCAGCGGCCTCTCGCTGATCGTCGCGATCGGCGCCCAGAACGCCTTCGTCCTGCGCCAGGGCGTCCGCCGGGACGCGGTCCTCGCCGTCGTCGGCATCTGCGCCCTTTCCGACGCCCTGCTCATCTCCCTCGGCGTCGGCGGGGTGGGCGCGATCGTGGTGGCGTGGCCGGGCGCGGTGCGGGCGGTCGGCCTGGTCGGCGGTGCCTTCCTGCTCTGCTACGGCGCGTCGGCCGCCCGCCGGGTGCTGCGGCCCGGCACCGGCGGACTGCGGACCGAGGGCGAGGCGGCCGGGTCCCGGCGGCGGGCGGTGCTCACCTGCCTCGCCATGACCTGGCTGAACCCGCACGTCTACCTGGACACCGTGTTCCTGCTCGGCTCCCTCGCCGCCCACCGCGGCGACCTGCGCTGGACCTTCGGACTCGGCGCCGCCCTGGCCAGCCTCTGCTGGTTCACCGCCCTCGGCTTCGGGGCGCGGCTGCTCGGCCGGTGGCTCGCCGGACCGGCCGCCTGGCGGGTGCTGGACGGTCTGGTGGCGCTGACCATGCTCGGTCTCGGCCTGATGCTGCTGGCCGGGTCCTGAGCCGTCCGGCAGCCGCATCCTGAGACAACCGGTTCGGCGACCGCGGGAGTTGCTGGGATAGTGAATGCCGAATCGAAAGATGTAGCGAGCATTCAAGAAGACCAGGACGTCCGTGGACACCAGCGAGAGCAGCACCCGACCCGGCACAGAGCCCTCTGACGGGACCACGGCGTCCCCGCCCCGGCGCGGCTGGCGCCGCTGGGCGATGGACACCCGCCCCCTGCGCATCCCCGCCTACCGCAGGCTGTGGTCCTCGACCATCGTCACCTCGGTCGGCAGCCAGCTCACCGCGGTGGCCGTGCCCAAGCAGATCTTCGACCTCACCGGCTCCTCGGCCTGGGTGGGCGCCGCGAGCCTCGCCGGGCTGCTGCCGCTGATCGTGTTCGCGCTGTGGGGCGGCGCGGTGGCCGACAGCATGGACCGCCGCAAGCTGCTGCTGATCACCAACACCGGGATCGGCGTCACCTCGCTGCTGTTCTGGCTCCAGGCCGCCACCGGAACGGAGTCGGTGGCCGCACTGATGGTGCTGCTCGCCGTGCAGCAGGCGTTCTGGGGCCTGAACGCGCCCGCCCGTACCGCCTCCATAGCCCGGCTGGTGCCCGAGGCCCAGCTGCCCGCCGCGAACGCCCTGGGGTCCACGGTCATGCAGACCGGACAGGTGGTGGGCCCGCTGCTGGCCGGTGCCCTCATCCCCGTCATCGGGCTGCCGGAGCTGTACCTGATCGACGCGCTGGCGCTGTGCGTCACGGTGTGGGCGGTCTACCGGCTGCCCGCGCTGCCGCCCCTGGCGGGCGGCGCGGCGCGGCGGGCCGGGGTGCGCGAGATCGCGGAGGGGTTCCGCTACATCTCCCTGCACAAGGTGCTGCTGCTGTCGTTCCTGGCGGACATCATCGCGATGGTCTTCGGCATGCCCCGGGCGCTGTTCCCGCAACTGGCGGCCCAGACCTACGGCTCGTACGGCGAGGGGCTCGCACTCGGCCTGCTGTTCGCGGCGATCCCCATCGGCGCGGTCCTCGGCGGGCTCTTCTCGGGTACGTTCTCGCGGGCGCGCCGACACGGTCCCATGGTGATCGGGGCGGTCGTCGGCTGGGGCGCCGCCATCGCCGGGTTCGGGCTGAGCGCGAACCTGTGGGTGGGCGCCGCCTTCCTGGCCGCGGCCGGGGTCGCCGACATGGTCTCGATGGTCTTCCGGGGCGCGATCCTGCTCTCCGCCGCGACCGACGAGATGCGCGGCCGGATGCAGGGCGTGTTCACGGTGGTGGTCGCGGGCGGTCCCCGGCTGGCCGACGTGCTGCACGGCACCGCGGGCTCGGTCTTCGGGCCCCGTGCCGCCGTCGCGGGCGGCGGACTGCTGGTGGTGGTCGCGATGCTGACCCTGGCCACGGCCGTCCCCGCCCTGCGCCGCTACCGCGTCTGACCGGCTACACGGGGCGGCGCCCGACGTACGCGTCGAGGAGCTTGCCCCGGGTGATCTCCAGTCGCCCGGCGAGGATCTCGGCGACGGTCCGCACCAGCGAGAGGCCCAGCAGCGGGTCCTCCACGCACAGGGCGAGCACGGCCGCCGCGTCGTACTCGTAGGCCCGCACCCGGCTGAACGCCACCGCCCCGAAGTCCCAGGTGTACGGCGGGAACAGCCATGACCAGCCGAGCAGGTCGCCGGCGCCCAGACTGGCGACGGTGACCCGCCGGTGGGACGTCACCTCCTGGTCCAGGTTGACCGCTCCCGAACGGATCACCCAGAAGCGGTCCGCGGTGCCGCCGGCCTCGAAGATCCGGAAGTCCTCGGGGAAGGAGACCTCGTGCGCCAGTTCCATGAGGCGCTCGCGTTGTGCCTGGGGGAGGGCGGTCAGCAGTTTGATGGCTTTGGTCATGGGCGGGGCTCCTCGCCGGCGAGGGTACGGGGGCATTCCCTACGCCCATTTCAGCCGCTGCCGCCGCGCCGGGCACCTCGAAGACGGTGAGAATCGCCGTCCGGGCATGAAAAAGCCCTGGCTGGACGGGGGAGGCCAGCCAGGGCCGTCAGAGGTGGTGCGGGGAGGACCCGATGTCAACTCCTCGACCACTTATGGGTGAACGGTAAACCATCCGGAGCGGTTTCGCGCAACCAGGAACAGGCTACGTGACCCGTTTCACTTTGGGGAGCCCCTGGAGGCCGTCAACGGGTTTGGCGGTGCCGCGACCGGTGAGCCGAAAGAGAGAGGCCCGTAACGACGGGACACCCGCAGACCCACCGGTCCACCACTCAGGGAGCGAAAGGATGCGCGAACAGCACCGGACCGACTCAGCAGTGGCACCGCCCGAGACACACCGGCCACCGCCGATCCAGCCCGCCGACGCCCGCAGAGCCGTCCGGGGCGAGGTCGCGAGGCAAGCCACGAGCTACGGCGCCACCGGCCTCGAGGACGCGTTGCTCGTCACCTCGGAACTGGCCACCAACGCGATCCTGCACGGCGGCGGCATCACCGGCTTCGACGTCGACGTCGAAGCGGGCGCGGTGCGGGTGTCCGTCAGCGACGGCAGCGACGAGGTGCCGGTGGTCGAGCGGGCCGTGGACGAGCGGCACCGCTGGCGGGTCGGGGGCCGTGGCTGGCCCATCGTGTGCCGGCTGGCCCGGGACGTCGAGGTCGCCGGACTGCCCTCCGGGGGAAAGCGGATCTCCGCGGTCGTACCGCTCGCGTGAACCACGTTTTTCCCCGGTTGTGTTTGCGCCGGGTGCGAGGGGGCAGGCGGAGTGTCGTGCTTCGGACCGGAGGCGCGCGCCGGAGGGAGCAGTGGCTCCACAGCCCCCGGGCCCGTACACGGTCCGGACGGTGCTCCCGCGGCGACCCTGACACCACAGTTCGGGTCGATTCTCGGAACCACGTTCCGGCGACGCCCTGAAACCCACAGTTCAGGAGCGATTCCGTATGCTCACCGACTTGTCGACCAGCCGTCCCGCCACGCCCGGCCACACCGCTGGGGGGACGTCGCGTCGCACCCATGACGACGCCCCCGACACAGCGGCCCTGTTCACCCGCCTCGCCGCCCTCGACGAGGGCCCCGAACGGGACGCGCTGCGCGACGAACTGGTCGCGGCCTGGCTGCCCATGGCCCACCGCATCGCCGGCCGCTTCCGCGACCGCGGCGAAGCGGTCGAAGACCTCCGCCAGGTCGCCGCCCTCGGCCTCGTCAAGGCCGTCGACCGCTACGACCCCTCCCGCGGCGCCTTCGAGTCCTACGCCGTGCCCACCATCACCGGCGAGGTCAAACGCCACTTCCGCGACCGCATGTGGGCCCTGCGCGTCCCCCGCCGCGTCCAGGAACTGCGCAACCGCGTCCGCGTCGCCCGCCGCGTCCTGACCGAGAACCCCGGCTCCCCCGAACCCAGCATCGCCGACCTCGCCTCCCACACCGGACTGACCGAGGACGAGGTCACCGCCGGCCTGGAAGCCCTCGAAAGCTTCAGCACCCTGTCCCTGGACGCCGAACTGTCCAGCACCGAGGACGGCTACAGCCTCGCCGACACCCTCGGCGACACCGACGGCTCCTACGACACCGTCATCGACCGCGAAGCCGCCAAGGAAGGACTGCGCCGCCTGCCCGAACGCGAACGCGCCATCCTCTACATGCGCTTCTTCGAGGACATGACCCAAAGCCGCATCGCCGACCAGCTCGGCATCTCCCAGATGCACGTCTCCCGCCTCATCAGCCGCAGCTGCGCCCGCGTCCGCGCCGAAGCGATGCGCGGGTGACGCGTCCGCCGCAGGCCGTCCGTCGTACCGCCGTACCCGTTCCGATCCGAGGAGACCGTCCCATGCTCATGCCCCACCCCGCGACCCTGCGCAGACTCGTCAAGGAGTACGAAGCACTCCTCGTGACCGAGACACTCGTCGACGACGCCTCGGTGGGCACCCGCCTGCAGGACCTGGCCTACACCCTCTGCGTGTCCACCGGGACACGGCAGGTCACGGACGCCCTGCGCGTGGCACACGAGTACCTCGACCGCACCCTGGACAGCGCCGACGGCACGGGTGCCGGGCCCGCCGCGGGCCCGGCACGGACCATTCTCGGCCGCCCGGTGGCCCGCACACCGGCCCGCAGCGTGCTGCCCCAGGGCTGACGGACGCCCGGCGACACCCTCGTCCTGGTCCCGGCCCGACGCGACGGGCCGGGACCGGCCGCGCTCAGGCGTCGGCGCCGACCGGCGGCAGGCGGTGTACGGACCGTGCCCGTCCAGGCGCAGAACGGTGGCGTCGTCGGAAAGGCGGCCGGCACAGATGTCGGTCACGGCGGCCGTGAGGGCCCGCACGACCTCGCGCGGGTGGTCGTCGGCCGTGCCGTGCAGCAGGCCCGGCAGGTCGATCTTCTCCGCAGGCCGACGCTCTGGACCTGGTAGGCGCCCTGCCCGGACACTCCGAAGGGCAGATCGACGTCGCAGGCGCAGGGGCCGGGGATGGCCGGCGTTGACCAGGTGGGCGCTGCCGCCGACGAGGTCGAGGAGCGCCTGGTGCGCCTGGCGGGCCTGCTCGGCCGGCCCCCTGCCGGCCCGCCGGGCACCGCGGGAGGCGTTGACGAGGAGGGTGGCGATGAGCGAGGCGTCGGTGACGGACAACGGAAGCAACTGGAGCTGGATCTCGCCTCCCTGCATGCCCTCACAGGTACCTCGCACGCCCTTTGCCACACACCTGACCCTGCACCCGCCCCCGGATCGCCGGACGGACGGTGTTCCGGTGCGGCTGCCGGGAAACCCGTGGTGTCATGGACAACACTGCGGAACATCGGAAAACTGCGGGGAACGACGTCTGCCCGCCCTGGGTGCTGCGCGGGTACGCGATCCTCGCCGACGGGGAACGCGCGGCCGTGGTGGATCCGGAGGGCCGGATCGTGTGGCTGTGCGCCCCCCGGTGGCACAGTGACGCGGTGTTCTCCTCCCTCGTGGGCGGCGGTGGCTTTTTCGGTGTCGAGCCGGAGGACGGCCGGCACGTGTGGGGCGGCTACTACGAGGACTCCACCCTGATCTGGGTGAACCGCTGGGTGACCACCGACTCGGTGATCGAGTGCCGGGACGCTCTGGCCATGCCTGCGTCCGCCGACCGTCTGGTGCTGCTGCGGCGCATGCGGGTGGAGAAGGGTGAGGCCCGGCTGCGGGTCACCCTCGCCCCTCGGCCCGGATTCGGCGCGGACCGCCTGTCGGCCCCCCGGCTGGAGGAGGGGCTGTGGACCGCCGGGTCGGGTGGTCTGCGGATGCGGCTCACGGGCGCGGCGCGGGCGCGGTGGATTCCCGGGCCCACGTTGCAGGGCGGTTTCCGGCTGTGCGAAGGGGAACAGCACGACCTCGTCCTTGAGCTGTCCACCGCGGAGCCGGGGCCCGCGCCGGACCCCCACTCGTTGTGGGCGGCCACCGAGGAGGCCTGGCGGCGGGCCGTACCGGACTGCTCCGCCCTGGCCGCTCCCCGGGACGCCCGGCACGCCTACGCGGTGCTGCACGGGCTGACCAGTTCCGCCGGCGGCATGGTCGCCGCGGCCACCACGTCGCTGCCCGAACGCGCCAACGCCGGACGCAACTACGACTACCGGTTCGCCTGGGTGCGCGACCAGTGCTATGCGGGTCTGGCCGTCGCCGCCCACGGTCCGCACGAGCTGCTCGACACCGCCGTACGCTTCACCGCGGAACGCGTCCTCGCCGACGGCCAGGACCTGCACCCGGCGTACACCGTCGACGGCGGACCGGTTCCGCAGGAACGGCGCCTCGTGCTGCCCGGCTATCCGGGCGGCACCGACCGGATCGGCAACAAGGCGGCCAAGCAGTTCCAGCTCGACGCGTTCGGGGAAGCCCTCCAGCTGTTCGCGGCGGCCGCTCACCACGACCGGCTCACCCCGGACGCCGAGCGGGCCGTGACCGTGGCGGTCGACGCCGTGGAACGCAACTGGATGCTGCCGGACGCCGGGCTGTGGGAGCTGGACGACCGCTGGTGGACGCAGTCCCGGCTCAGTGTCGTGTGCGGGCTCCGCCGCGTGGCCGAGGCGCTGCCGGGCGGTCCGACGGCGCGGCGCTGTAGCGAGACCGCCGAGGTGGTCCTCGCCGAGACCCGGCGCCGTTGCCTGCGGCCCGACGGCAGATGGCGCAGGGCCGAGGACGACGACGGCCCGGAAGCCGCCCTTCTCACGCCCCTGGCCCGGGGCTGTCCGCCCGCCGACGATCCCAGCAACGCGATCACCCGGCGGTTCATCGAGGAGCGACTGGGTGAGGACGGTCACCTCTACCGCTTCGTCCATGAGGACATCCCGCTGGGCGAGGCGGAAGGGGCGTTCCTGCTCTGCGGGTTCACCATGGCCCTGGCCACCGACCACCTGGGTGACCGCGCCCGCGCGCTGCGCTGGTTCGAGAGGACCCGGGCGGCCTGCGGTCCGGCCGGGCTGTTCGCGGAGGAGTACGACGTCCGCCAGCGTCAGCTGCGCGGCAACCTTCCCCAGGCGTTCGTCCACGCCCTCCTGCTGGAGTGCGCGGTCCGCCTGAACGACGCCTCCACGCTCCCGCTCTGAGACGGGGGGGACGGCGCCCTACGTGTGCGCGGTCCCGTCGTCCTCGGTGTCCTCGGTGTCCTCGCCCTCGGCCTGCGAGGGGGTGGTGCGGGGCACGTCGCCGCCGTGCGGGTTCTCCTGCGGATCGGTGGGCGGCTCCTCTTCGGGCCGCTCGCCTTCCGCCTGGGACGGGGTCGATTCGCTCATGCCGGTCTCCTCGGTCTCGGGACGCAGGCTCAGGGCGAGCTGTTCATACCAGTGATCATGTCGGTGACCTCGGCGACGCCGCCGCGGGCCAGTGCCTGCCGTTGCCGGTCCGCGCCGGTGCCCAGTTGAAGCAGCCGGTGCACCAGGGCCCTGACCTCCCGCGCGTCTCCCGCGTCCTCCAGGGCCGGACCGACGTGGCGCATCAGGTGGCAGACGACGTCCCCGGCACGTCGCCGTCCGCCGTCCGGGTCGATCAGGTCCCCGGAGAGTCCGTGGCGGGCGGCCTGCCACATCGCCCCCTCCAGCAGTTCCGGATCCGGCTGCGGTCGCGGCACGACCTCGGCGACGTCCCACATCGCGCGTTGCACGAGGGCCCGTACCACTCCGGCGAACAGGACGGCCTCGTCGGTGCCCAGCTGGACGTCGAAGCAGCGGATCTCGAGGGTGGGATAGTGCTCGGACAGTCTGGCCTGCCAGTAGAGCTGGCCGGTGTCGGCGATGACACCGACGTCCAGCAGGCGTTGCACCCGCCGGTCGTAGTCGGTGTCGTCGGCGAAGTACGGGGGGACGCCGCTGACCGGCCACCGGTCGTAGATCAGGGTGCGCCAGGTGGCGAAGCCGGTGTCCTCGCCCTCCCAGAGCGGGGAGTTGGCCGACATCGCGGTCAGTACGGGCAGCCAGGGCCGGATCCGGTCGAGGACCTGCACGCCGGTGGGCCGGTCGGGCACGGCGGCGTGGATGTGCATGCCGTTGACGAGCTGTTCGGCCACCAGTTGCGGAGCCTGCCGCTGCATGGCCCGGTAGCGGGGGGAGTCGGTGACCGGGACGGATCGGGTGTGCGACGGGGGTGTGCCGCTGGCCAGCAGGCGGCAGCCCAGTGCTTCCGCCGCGGCGGTGACGGCGTGCCGCAGCCGCAGCAGATGGCCGCCGACCTCGTCGAGCGTGCCGCAGACGGGGGTGACAGCTTCGACCTGGGCCTGGGACAGCTCCGGATGGAGTTCCTGGGCGGCCACGAACGGCTTCAGTCCCGCCGCCGAGCGCACCTTGTCCCCTTGCGGCGCGGGCCGACCGGTGACCGCGTCGATCAGCAGGTATTCCTCTTCGACACCCAGGGTGATCACGTCGGTGCGCCTTCCGTCTCTCGGCCTCCCGGCCGTGCCCGCCGCCTGCGAGGACCGGAGCGGCTTGCGCAGACCAAGTGACCGCAAGCACCGCGGAACAAACGTGGTCGAAGTGAGGCATGGTCCGGTCCCTCCTCGGTACTTCGCACGCAGGGATCACCGGCGAGTGAAGGAGGTTCGAGATGAGCGACGAGAACATGGCGGACGACGTCTACCAGCCCGTCGGCGACAACGAGGAGCAGGAGGACGCGGCACCGCTGGACCTCCAGGACGCGGTCGACGAACGCACCTACGACGACGTCCTCGACGAGGGATACTCGCCGTCACCGAGGCCACCCCGCTGCGGTTCCGGGACTACGATCCCGTCTTCACCCGCGACGGCAAACACCTCGCCTTCCTCTCCAC
>NZ_JBEYFC010000206.1:0-14344 GCF_040634175.1 Streptomyces sp. NPDC007162 | reverse complement strand
TGAGGGCCGGCCGGGCCTCGTGCGGGAAGGGGACGACCTGCGCCGTTCGGTGGACGTCGCGGCCCTGTGCGCCGGAACCGGTGGCCACGGCCCCGGCGGAGCCGTGCAGGGCGAGCGGCGCGGCGCCGGGACGCTGCACGGCCGCGCGGATGCGGTCCGCGACGAGTTCGTAGTGGGTGCAGCCCAGGACGACGGTCGTCACGTCGTCGGGGGTGAGCTCGGCGGCGGCCCGCACGGCGGTGTCGATGGCCGTCTGGTCGGCCTGCTCCACGGCCTCCGCCAGGCCCCAGCAGGGCACCTCGGTGACCGGCACGCCGTCGGCGAAGTCCGCGATGAGGCCGCGCTGGTAGGCGCTGCCCGTGGTCGCGGGGGTCGCCCAGATGGCGACCGGGCCGCCGCCCGCCGCGGCCGGCTTGATCGCCGGGACCGTGCCCACGACGGGGATGCCGGGCTCCAGGCGGGCGCGCAGCGCGGTCAGGGAGTTCACGGTCGCCGTGTTGCAGCCGATGATCAGCACTTCCGGCCCGCGTGCCGCCGCGGCCTCGGCGACGGCCAGCGCGCGTGCGGTGACGTCCTCGGGGGTGCGTGGCCCCCACGGCATGCCCTCGGGGTCGAAGGAGAGTACGAGATCGGCGTCGGGGCGCAGCCGCCGTACCGCTGCGGTGGCCGCCAGCAGGCCGATTCCGGAGTCCATGAGCGCGATCTTCACCCGGTCACGATAGACGATGGGCCGTTGCGGGCCGGTCCGGTGGGGCAGACTGCGCGCGTGAGCGCCATCGTGTGGACCGCCGCCGTATCCCTCGCCGCCTGGCTGTGGCTGCTGCTCTGCCAGGGCTTCTTCTGGCGCACCGACGTCCGGCTGCCGCCCCGGCGCGATCCCCGGGAATGGCCGGATGTGTGCGTGGTCGTCCCGGCCCGGGACGAGGCCGCCGTGCTGCCCCGGAGTCTGCCGTCCCTGCTCGGTCAGGACTATCCGGGCCGGGCCGAGGTGATCCTGGTCGACGACGGCAGTACGGACGGCACCGGGGAACTGGCCCGGGAACTGGCCGCGCGCCTCGGCGGGCTGCCGCTCACCGTGGACTCGCCGGGCGAGCCGCCGACGGGCTGGACGGGCAAGCTGTGGGCGGTGCGGCACGGGATGGGGCTGGCACGCGCGCGTGGCCCCGAGTACCTGCTGCTGACGGACGCGGACATCGCCCATGAGCCGGACAGCCTGCGCCTGCTGGTGGCGGCCGCCTGTACCGGGGGGTTCGACGTGGTGTCGCAGATGGCCCGGCTCCGGGTGGAGAGCCGGTGGGAACGGCTGGTCGTCCCCGCCTTCGTCTACTTCTTCGCGCAGCTCTACCCGTTCCGCCGGATCGGCCGCGAGGGCTCGCGCACGGCGGCAGCGGCGGGCGGCTGTGTGCTGCTGCGCGCCGACGCGGCGGAGCGGGCGCGGATCCCGGACGCGATCCGGCATGCCGTGATCGACGACGTGGCGCTCGCCCGTGCGGTGAAGGGCACCGGCGGACGCGTCTGGCTGGGGCTCGCCGACCGGGTGGAGAGCGTGCGCCCCTATCCCGGGCTGGGCGACCTGTGGCGGATGGTCTCCCGCAGCGCGTACGCGCAACTGCGGCACAACCCGCTGCTGCTGCTCGGCACGGTCGCCGGTCTCACGCTCGTGTACCTCGTCCCGCCGGCGGCGGTGCTGGCCGCTGCGGTCACCGGCAGCACCGCGGCGGCGCTGACGGGCGGTGCCGCCTGGCTGCTGATGACGGCGACCTACCTGCCGATGCTCCGCTACTACCGGCAGCCTTCCTGGCTCGCTCCCCTGCTGCCGTTCACCGCGTTCCTCTACCTCCTAATGACGGTGGACTCGGCGGTGCAGCACTACCGGGGACGCGGGGCGGCCTGGAAGGGCCGCACCTACGCGCGTCCCGACGCGGTCGCCGACGAGGGCTGATCCGCGCCGGTCACTTGCGGCCGGGCGTCCAGTTCATCCCCCAGCCGTAGGCGCGGTCCACGGTGCGCTGCGGGCTCACGCCGCGCTCCGGGACCAGGTAGCGCGCCTCACGCTGGACGACGAGATCGCCTCCGGTGTTGCTGATCAGGGCGAGCGCGCAGACCGTCGAAGGGACCGTGCACTCGTCGAGGGAGAAGTCGATCGGGGCGCCGTACTGGGGCTGGAGGGTGACGGTAGCGTGCAGGTCGGCGAAGGACGTGGCGCCCTGGTAGATCGTCACGAAGACCAGGACCCGCCGGAAGTCCTGTGTGTGATCGAGATTGAGGGTGAGGTTCTCCCCGCTCGACACGGCCCCCGTCCGGTCGTCGCCGTCGAGGTGGATGTATGGGGGCCGGTTCAGCGAGCCGAAGGCGTTGCCCAGCGCCTGTACGACCCCCTTGCGGCCGTCGGCGAGTTCGAAGAGCGCGCACAGGTCGAGGTCGAGGTTCCCGGCGCGCCGGCCGCCCCAGCCGGGGAGTTCCTTGCGGACCTGCCAGTTGAGGTTGACGCGCAGGGCGCCCGACGTGCCCCCCTGTTTGGCCAGCGAGACGGCGGGCGCGGCCTTGGTGAGCGTCACCTTGGACAGGCGCACGGGCGCGGCCGAGGGGGGCGGTGGGACCGGCAGACCGGCGGAGGTGGGCGCGGGGTGCTGCGGGAAGGAGGGCGCGCTCGGTGGCGGCGGGGGCGCCGGGGCGGGGGCCGGAGGGATCGGAGGCGGGGGGACCGGAGCCGGGACGGGCGGGGCGACTTGGGGAACGGACGGTTGCTGCGCGTGCTGCGGCTCGTCCACCGTGATCCCGAAGTCGGTCGCCAGGCCTTCGAGTCCGCTGTCGTATCCCTGCCCCACCGCCCGGAACTTCCAGCCGCCTTGGCGGCGGTACAACTCACCGAATACGAAAGCGGTTTCTACCGTGGCGCCGGTGCTGTCGAAACGGGCGGCCACATTCCCGTCCGCCGCGTCGCGGACCTCGATGTAGAGACCGGGGACCCGGCCGAAGGTGCCGCCGTCGGCGGAGGCCGCGAGGACGATCTGTTCGATCGGGGCCTCCACGCGCGCGAGGTCGACGAAAAGGGTGTCGGTGACCAGGTCGCCGGAGCGCCGCTTGCCCTCGTGCCGGACCGCGCCTGAGGCGTGCGAAGGCTGGTTGTAGAAGACGAAGTCCTCGTCGGAGCGCACTTTCCCGGCGACCAGCAGCAGCGCGGAGGCGTCGGCGTCGGGCACGCCCGGACCGGAGCGCCAGCCCAATTCGACGCGCAGCGCCGTGGTCGGCACCGGCGTATTCGATCCTTTCGACATTGACATGTCCGCCCCCAACGCGTGTCGGCATGCCGGGCGCACCCCGGCGGTCCCAGGTCATCCCTACCCGCACAACCTATTCCCGGGGACCGGGAACACCCACGAACGGCACAGGGAGATCCGCCGCCAACTGCCGGTAACGGCCCTGGAACTCGGCCTTTACACGATCACAACGCCGATTGCCGTCCTTTTTTGCCGAGTTCGCTCGGATTGGGGATCCAGCGTCACTGCCGACACGGAAAACAACCCTCTTATCGGTCTCCCCAACCAGCACATCGTGGGCTTACCTTATGTGCCATGACCTCCCCCCGCTCCACCTATGGCGGCGGCTACTACTCCGCCTCCTTCCCGGACACCCCGATCTACGACTCGCTCGTGGCCGAACGGGGCACCCCGCAGATCGCCCCGATCCGGGTCCCTCCCGCCTACGACACGGGCAGCAGCCTGAACCTGCCCGCCCTGCCGTCGGCACTCCCCGCCCTTCCGGCCGCCCCCTCCCAGCCGGCCCCGGGCTACGGCTACCCGCAGCAGATGCAGCAGCCCGCGCCGCTGCAGCAGGCGCCCACCGCGTACATCCCGCAGCAGGCGACGGCACCGCGCGGCTACCCCGCCCAGCAGCCGCAGCAGCCCCGTCCGATGATGGGCGGCACCGGTTACGAGGCGATGCGCCCGGCGGCTCCGCGCCCCGCGCAGCCCGCGCCGTACCAGGACCCGTACAACCAGCAACAGCAGCAGCAGTACCGCGGCTACTGATCGGCACCCTCCGGATGTCGGTGCCTGCGGGCACGGCGACGTCATGGGGGCCGCCGGACCGCGGTCGGTCCACGTTCATCTGGTCAAGGCGCTCCGGGGCTGCCCGCCCCGGCAGGCCGTCAGGGAGCCCAGGGGGCTGACCGGCGCCGGTTTCTGAATCGACGACGTCTGATCGACGACGGGGGAAAGGTCGTCACCGGCGCCGCCTCCCCATGCCCCGCACCCATCGCCACCGAGCTGCTGCCCGGCGGCGGCACACGCATGCCCGCGGCCGAGGCCGGACCGGCGGGACCTGCCGTCCCTGCTCGTTCGAAGCCACTCCCCTCTGGATCGAGGCTGACCGGCGGCGCGACCGGTGCCACCGGGCCGTCCGGCCCTCAGCAGCGAGGCCGACAAAACCGAGCCGCCCCCGGTCCACAGCGTGATCGACGCGGCCGCCCTCCTCTCGGCCACCGGGCGGTCGACCGCGACCGGGCCTCCCGCTCGGCCGATGCGAAGCCCGCGCGAGCAGGCGTCCCGCCTCCGAACCCCCTCCCGCGCACCTCCACTCAGCACACCTACCCCAGCCCTTCCATCTCCCGCGCCCCGCAGGTCTGCACCGAGCCCGCCTGCACCCCCACGCATCTGTACCCCCGCACGTGTGCCCCAGTCCGCCTGCCTCAATCCGCCTGCCCCCCATCCGTCTGCACCCCGACCATCTGCCCCGTCCCTCCGGCACACGACCATCTGCCCCAAGCCCGTCTACACCCAGCCCCGTCAGCACCCCCACGCCCGTTAGCACCCCAACCCATCAGCACCCCCACCAACTGCCCCACGCCCGTTCACACCCCAACCCATCGGTGCCCCACCCACCGGCACCCCACCCGCCCTCCGGTCGCCGTGGCCGTGAGTGTTCGGTTCTCGGGCCGGGGTCGAGTGATCTCCGGGGCGGCGGGAACCCGATTGCGCGGTCCGGTCGTTGGGCGTCGTGAGAAGTTGGTGAAAGTGCGGCCGGGGGTGATTTCGCTCTCTCTTCGGCCGGAGCCTGCGGGTGAACGGTCCGGGTGGGGTTATCACGGAGCGGGAAGGGGGTGGTGGCCGGTGCGAGCGATCCGTGGCCTGTGGCTCTGGCGGCGCAATCCGCTGCGGCGCGCGACCGACCTGATCGAGGCCTGGGTGGCCCTGGTGACGCTGGTGCTGATCGCGGTGGCCGCGCCCGTCCTCGGCTCGGTCGTCGGCGCCGCCGCCCAGAGCGCCCTCCAGCGGTCCGTCCGGCAGCAGCACCACGACCGGCACCTCGCGACGGCCACGGTGGTGCGCAGGCTGAGCGGCGGCACCCCGGTGGAGACCGACCCCGACGTCGCCGGCGCCCGCGACACCCGCAGCCGCGTCCTCGCCGACTGGACGGCACCGGACGGCAGCCGCCGGCACGGCCCGGTCCTGACGACCCTCAAGTCCCCGCACAAGGGCGACCACTTCGACGTCTGGACGGATCCGCGCGGCCTCATCACGGCCCGTCCGCTGGACTCCGCGACGGCGTCGACCCACGCCGTGCTGGCCGGGTTCGGCGCCGCACTGCTCGCCGCCGGTCTGGTCGAGGGCGCCAGACGGATGATCGTCTGGCGTATGGTCCGCCGCAGGTACGCACGGTGGGACCAGGCATGGGAACGGGCCGGGCCGGACTGGGGCAAGGCAGGTACGGGCAGCTGACGGCCTTTCCGTCTCTGGTCAACCCACTGCCTCGGCGCACGCTACGGTGGAGCCGCCGAAGCGCATTCGGCATCGACCCGCGCGCGAGCGAACCGCAGGGGCAGGGCACCGTCCGCGATGCCGCCCCGAGGCCAGTCAGCGATCTGTACGACGAGGTGGGGGCACGGCAACGCCATGGCACAGGGCACGGTCCAGGTGACGCACACCGGCACATCGCGGTGGCGACGCCGCACGGGTGAGTACGCTTCGCTCGCCGCCGCCCTGGAGGCCGCCGCCGACGGCGACGTCCTCACAGTCGCGCCCGGCACCTACCGGGAGAACCTCGTGGTGCAGCGCGCCGTGACCCTGCGCGGCCCCGAGGGCTCGCCCGGCTCCGTGCGGATCGCGCCCGCGGACGGGGTGCCGCTGACCGTCCGCGCCTCGGCGGTCATACAGGACCTGCATGTCGAGGGCCAGGACGCGGCGGCGCCCGCGCTGCTGGTCGAGGAGGGCACACCCGAGCTGCTGGACGTACGGATCGTCACCCGGTCCGCGGCCGGGATCGAGGTGCGCGGCGGAGCCCGGCCGACCGTGCGGCGCTGCACCGTGGACAACCCGGCCGGCATCGGCATCGCCGTACTCGACGGCGGCGGTGGGGTGTTCGAGGAGTGCGAGGTCGTGGCGGCCGGTCAGGCGGGGGTGGCGGTGCGCGGCGGCGGCCACCCGCGGCTGGACCGCTGCCGGATCCACCATGCCTCGGGCACCGGTGTGACGGCGACCGGGGAGGGCTCCGCGCTGGAGGCGGTGGGCTGCGAGATCTACGAGGTGCGCGGCTCCGGGGTGCAGGTCACCGCGCGCGCCACGGCCCACCTGACGGACTGCGACGTGCACCGCACCACCGCCGACGGCGTCACACTGGACACCGACGCGGTGCTCACCCTCGCCGACTGCCGGATCCACGACATCCCGGAGAACGCGGTCGATCTGCGTTCTCGCTCGGTGCTCACGCTGACCCGGACGACGGTGCGTCAGTTCGGGCGCAACGGCCTGTCGGTGTGGGACCCCGGGACCCGGGTGGACGCCAACCAGTGCGAGATCTTCGACAGCACCGGCGACTACCCGGCGGTCTGGGTGAGTGACGGCGCCACCGCCGTCCTGGACTCCTGCCGGGTGCACGACGTGCCGGACGCACTGTTCGTCCTGGACCGCGGCTCCCGCGCGGACGTCGTCGACAGCGACCTCTCCCAGGTGCGCAACACGGCGGTGTCGGTGAGCGACGGGGCGACCGCGCAGCTGGACGACTGCCGGATCCGGGACGCGGCCACCGGCGCCTGGTTCCGCGACCACGGCAGCAGCGGAACCCTGAACAACTGCACGGTGGACGGCACCCAGACCGGGGTGATCGTCACCAAGGGAGCCGATCCCACCATCGAGCGGTGCACGGTGGACTCCCCGGCGGAGGCGGGGTTCTACGTGTCGGCGGGCGGCCGTGGCTCCTTCCTGAACTGCCGGGTCACGGGCAGCGGCGGCTACGGCTTCCACGTGATCGACGGCTGCCGTACGACACTGCGCAAGTGCCGCACGGAGCGGTGCGCGCGCGGGGGTTACGAGTTCGCGGAGGGCGGCCCGGACGCGGACCCGGGCACCGGCCCGGTGGTGGAGGACTGCACCAGCGACGAGAGCGGCAGCCTGCGCCGGCCCACGGCGCGCGAGACGGCCGTGCAGACGTCGTACCAGTCCCCCGGGCTGCTCGGGGCCATTCCCGGGCAGCGCAGCACCGAGCAGGAACCCCTGCTTCCGCCCGCCGTGCCCGAGGAGCCGGCCCGGACCTCCCAAGCCGTGCTCGGTGAACTCGACGCACTGGTGGGCCTGGACAGCGTCAAGCGCGAGGTGCGGGCGCTGACCGACATGATCGAGGTCGGCCGACGCCGTCAGCAGGCCGGGTTGAAGGCCGCGTCGGTCAAGCGGCACCTGGTGTTCACGGGCTCCCCCGGCACCGGCAAGACCACCGTCGCCCGGCTCTACGGCGAGATCCTCGCCTCTCTCGGGGTGCTGGAGAAGGGACATCTCGTGGAGGTGTCCCGGGTCGACCTGGTCGGCGAGCACATCGGCTCCACGGCGATCCGCACCCAGGAGGCCTTCCAGCGGGCGCACGGCGGTGTGCTGTTCATCGACGAGGCGTACGCGCTGTCGCCGGAGGACGCCGGCCGGGACTTCGGCAAGGAGGCCATCGACACGCTGGTGAAGCTGATGGAGGACCAGCGGGACGCCGTGGTGGTGATCGTCGCGGGCTACACCGAGGAGATGGAGCGTTTCCTTTCGGTCAACCCCGGTGTGGCGTCCCGTTTCTCCCGGACCATCACCTTCGGCGACTACGGCCCGCAGGAGCTGCTGCGGATCGTGGAGCAGCAGGCCGACGAACACGAGTACCGGCTGGCACCGGGGGCGTCCGAGGCGCTGCTGAAGTACTTCACACAGATCCCGAAGGGCCCCGCGTTCGGCAACGGCCGTACCGCGCGGCAGACCTTCGAGGCGATGGTGGAGCGGCACGCGAGCCGGGTGGCCCAGGTGGCCGATCCGACCACCGACGACCTGACCCTGCTGTACGCCGAGGACCTGCCCGAACTTTCTTGATCAGTCGGCCGGTTGCGGCTGCTCTGCGGCCAGGTCCCGGCGCAGCCGCGCCAGCAGTCGTTCCCGTTCCACGGCGAAGGCCGGGTCCGCCTGGTAGTCGGAGTGGCCGAGGATGGGGGCGGGCAGCGGGTGGTCCGGCGTGCGTCCGTAGGCGAGCGGGTCTTTCAGGGGCGGGTGGTCGACCTGCGGGCCGTCGGCGCCGGTGATCCGGACGGCGCCGCCGATGGGGTCGGTGAGCCGGTAGAGGTTGCGCCAGCAGGCGACATCCCGGTGCAGGGAGCCTAGTTCGGCCGGTCCGAAGTGGGCCGGGAACCAGCGGCCGTACAGGCGTTCCAGCGGGGAGCCGTACGTCAGCAGGGCGACCCGGCTGCGGACCGACGGAGTCAGCTGCCAGGCGGCCGCGGCCGCGAGGACGCTGCCCTGGGAGTGGCCGGAGAGGACCAGGCGGCCGCCGGTGCGGCGGGTCCAGGTGGCCATCCGCCAGGTCAGGTCGGGCACCGCGCGCTCGGCGTAGCAGGGCGGGGCGAAGGGGTGAGCGGCGCGCGGCCAGAAGGTGCCGACGTCCCAGAGGATGCCGATGGTGCGCCGGGCGGAGGCGTCCTTGTAGGCGCGTCGGCCCCAGGTGACGAAGAGGACGAAGCCGAGGCCCACCAGCCAGGAGCCGACCGCCTGCGAGGCCTCGGCCGCGCCGTGCACGGGAGCGGGCGTCCGGCCGGCGGCCCCGTCCGGGGTCTTCCCCGTGGCCAGGGCGCCCGCCAGCGCCCCGGCGCCCAGCACCAAGGTGGTCGCGCACAGCACGGTGAGCACGAACGGCGTCCGGTCGGTGAGGGCGGCCACGGCACGGACCCGGGCGATCCTACGGGTGCGGGCGACGTCCTCCGGCTCCCCGGGATGGTCCAGGTCCACGGCGCCGCGATCGGCGCGGCTGAGCCGTGCAGTGCGCCAGGAGAGCCAGGCGACGGCGGCCAGGAGCACCGCGAGCACGGGCGGGACCGCCGAAGCCTGCCAGGTCAGCAGCACCGGAGGGCCGGGGATGGACGTGCCCGTGCCGTCCAGCCAGTCGGAGACCCGCTGGGTGACTCCGCCCGAGATCACCCCGCCCAGCGCGCAGGCCAGCAGGGCGACCGCGGGCCCGTTCAGGCCGCGCATCGCGGCGCGCGGGTCGGGGAGCCGGCGTTGCAGGTCGAGGGCGACGAGCCCGAGGACGATCACCAGCACGCCCTGGGCCAGGGCCAGGCCACCGAAGGTGGTGTCCCCGGCGAGCCGCCCCGTCGATCGCCATCCGGGCCGGGACCAGCCCGCGTACACGATGACGAGCGCCAGCAGGACGAGGGTGGCCAGGGGCAGGCGTCGTACGAGATGCCGGTCCAGTTCCTGGTCGAGGTGGTTCTCGGTGCGGCCCCGGCGGCAGACCACCCACACCACGGCCACCGCGCCGGCGACGAGCGCGCCGGTCAGCAGCCGGCCGAGCATGTCCAGTACGGCGGCTCCGCCCGGCCGGCGGTCGAAGGCGGCCGCCGGTGCGAGGACGGCCGCGGCGACGGTGAGCAGACCCGCGGCGGTGTGGGCGGTGCGCAGCCGGGCGACGAGTCGGCGCCCGTACCAGAAGCCCGGGCCGGCCAGCGAGGTGTGGCCGGGCTCGGGGTCGACAGCCATGGGCCGGGTGGACTCGTAGGCGCTCCAGGTGCGGCGCGAGAGGTACCAGAGCAGGCCGGTCAGCGCGGTGGGCACCAGGGCGGCCAGGGCGAGCCGTCGGCCCGGGCCGCTCCACCAGCCGCCGTGCGCGCCGGCCGGGGAGAGGAAACCGAGCCAGGAGTGCCGGCGGGCACAGGCCGTGACCCCCGCGCACTGCCAGGCGGCGAGGTCGAGGGCGACCTCGCAGGCGGCGGCGACGAACAGCACCGTGAGGGTGAGCCCGGCGAGACGGACCAGCAGCCCGTAGAAGCGCACGGTGCGCGGCCGGTTCCGGGTGGCGGGGCGCATCCAGTGGGCGAGGTTGACCACCATGAAGGGCAGGAGCAGGAGCCACAGGGCACGGGAGGCGTTGCCGGAGGTCAGGTTGCACCAGACGTACGCCTCCGGCACCGGGCGGTCACGGTGGTCGGCGGGCCGGGACTCGGCGTCCACGTCGTCGGCGCGGCGGAAGACGGCGGCGGTGTCGTCGCCGGCGATCCGGACCGTGCGCGGATCGTCGAGCATCTTCTCGGGGGTGGTACCGCCGACGCCGTGCACCAGCAGTTCCAGGTCGACCTCCGTCGGCCGCCCGGTGGGGTCGTCGGCGGTTCGTTCCTGCGCGCGTTCCACTGTTATCGCACTTCCCCCGTGCCACGCCGATGGTCCTGTCCGTGCGCATCTCAGGATCTCCGATTGCGGTGTGACGTACACCACTTCTCACGGAATCTCCCCGTTGCGTGTGACGCCCGGTGCAACACGAGGTGACCGAATGACATGTGCGCACCGACACAGGCAGTGGCGCAACCGGTGCGGTCCCGTGAAAGGATGGGGCGCCCGCGCACCCGAACCGAACGGAATGTCCTGGTCGGAGCCGGTACGCGAGGCGTGTCGGACAGCTTGAGGCGAGAGGACCGGAGCGTACGTGAGTGAGAACCAGAACCTCCTCGCGGAGCAGCGCCGCGCCCTGATCCTGGACGAGGTCCGGCGCCGGGGCGGCGTACGGGTCAACGAGCTGACCCGCAAGCTCGGCGTGTCGGACATGACCGTCCGCCGGGACCTGGACGCGCTGGCCAGGCAGGGTGTCCTGGAGAAGGTGCACGGCGGCGCGGTGCCGGTGGTGGAGGCGAGCACGCACGAGCCGGGGTTCGAGGCCAAGTCGGGCCTGGAGCTGACGGCCAAGGAGGACATCGCCCGGGCCGCCGCCGAGCTGGTCGTGCCGGGGGCGGCGATCGCGCTGTCCGGCGGTACGACGACCTACGCGCTGGCCCATCAGCTCCTGGAGGTTCCCGACCTGACCGTGGTGACGAACTCGGTGCGGGTCGCGGACGTCTTCCACGCGGCGCAGCGGGTCTCCGGGCAGCGGCAGGGCGCGGCGACCGTGGTCCTGACCGGCGGCGTGCGCACCCCCTCCGACTCGCTCGTGGGGCCGGTGGCCGACCAGGCGATCGCGGCGCTCCACTTCGACCTGCTGTTCCTCGGCGTGCACGGCATATCGGTCGAGGCCGGTCTCTCCACGCCGAACCTCGCGGAGGCGGAGACAAACCGCCGCCTGGTGCAGTCGGCCCGCCGGGTCGTGGTGGTCGCCGACCACACCAAGTGGGCCACGGTGGGCCTGAGTTCGTTCGCCAAGCTGGAGCAGGTCGACACCCTGGTCACGGACGCCGGGCTGCCGGCGGACGCACGCGCGGAGATCTCCGAGCACCTGCGGCGGCTGGTGGTGGCGGGCGAGACGGAGGACTGACCGCGAGGCGGGCGGGGCAGACATCTGATGGCATGTCAGTTATCGTGACGGGTCCGGTCAACGGCCTTGTCGGCCAAGGGGGTTCTCGCCCATGCCGCGTCAGCTGCGCCCCGTGGGGCTCGACTTCGTCGAGACCGCGCCCGTACGCCTGGTGTTCGCGCGGGAGATGTCCGCGCCGCCCGACCGGGTCTTCCACGCGCTCAACGACGACGTGCCGGGCTGGGCGCAGTGGTTCGCCGCGGTGACGCACGCCGAGTCCGTCGACGACGGCGCCGGGCGCGCCGTCCGCCTCAAGGGCGGCGGGCGCTTCCGGGAGACGATCATCGCGGCTCGGCAGGCGGAGGTCTACGCCTACCGGGTGGACCTGACCAACGCGCCGGGCGCCCGCGCCATCGCCGAGGAGTGGCGGCTCGTCCCGTCCGGCGACGGGACCCGCGTGCAGTGGACCTTCGCCGTGGACGGCACGGCGCCGTTCCGGTTCGCGGTCAGGCTGGCCCGCGCCGGTCTTGGCCGGGCCTTCAGGGACGCGGTCGGCGCGCTGGACCGGCGCCTTTCGAGCCGGCGCTCAGTCGGGCCAGACGCCGGTGGCCAGCAGTGACTCGATCGCCGCTGTGTACGGCGTGAGGTCGAGCCCCTGGTCCGCCACCCACGAGTCAGAGTAGTACTTGTCCAGGTAGCGGTCACCCGGGTCGCACAGCAGCGTCACGACGCTTCCCGTGCGCCCCTGCGCCACCATCTCGGAGACGATCTTCAGCGCGCTCCACAGACCGGTGCCGGTCGAGCCGCCCGCCTTCCGCCCGATCGCCCGCTCCAGCGCCCGTACCGCCGCCACGCTCGCCGCGTCCGGCACCTTCATCATCCGGTCGACGGCGCCCGGTACGAAGCTCGGCTCCATGCGCGGCCGGCCGATGCCCTCGATCCGGGAGCCGCAGTCGCAGGTGACATCCGGGTCGCCGGTGGTCCAGCCCTCGAAGAAACAGGAGTTCTCCGGGTCGGCGACACAGATCCGGGTGTCGCGCTGGGTGTAGTGGACATAGCGCGCGAGCGTCGCCGACGTGCCGCCGGTACCCGCCGTGGCGACGATCCAGGCCGGCTCGGGGAACCGCTCCAACTCCAGCTGGCGGAAGATGGATTCGGCGATGTTGTTGTTGCCGCGCCAGTCCGTGGCCCGTTCGGCGTAGGTGAACTGGTCCATGTAGTGGCCGCCGGACTCCACCGCGAGACGCGCGGACTCCTCGTACATTTTCCGGGAGTCGTCCACGAAGTGGCACTGCCCACCGTGGAATTCGATGAGCCGGCACTTCTCGGCGCTGGTGGTACGCGGCATGACCGCGATGAAGGGCACGCCGATGAGTTTGGCGAAGTACGCCTCGGAGACGGCCGTCGAACCACTGGACGCCTCGATCACCGGGCGCCCGGGCCTGATCCAGCCGTTGCACAGTCCGTAGAGGAAGAGCGAGCGGGCCAGCCGGTGCTTGAGACTGCCCGTGGGGTGGGTCGACTCGTCCTTGAGGTAGAGGTCGATACCCCAGGCCTCCGGCAGGGGGAAGCGCAGCAGGTGCGTGTCCGCCGAGCGGTTCGCGTCGGCCTGGACCTTGCGCACGGCCTCTTTGAGCCAGTCGCGGTAGGCGGTGTCACTGCGGTCGACGTCGAGGGTGGCGCCGGTCCGGATCTGCGGGGTGGTGCTCACGACGGGGCTCCTTCGCTTCGCGCCGACAGCGTCCCAACGCGGCCGACGCCTCGATCATAGGCATCTTCCGCACGCTTCTCACCTGCATAAACGCAACTTTGAGCACCTCAAAGGCACCCCTGGGGAACACCGGGCGAAACACCCGGGAGCAGTGGCGCGATCCCATCAGGCGCATTGCGGCAAGTGCTCCGAGCGCCCCCGGTCCGGCCGCCCGGGCGCACTGGTGCTCCCCGCCGGAGGGGGGCAGACTGCCATCCGACGGGACGAACGTCCCGAACGGGGGCGCACACTGGATCACGACATGAACCGGAGCACGCCGGCCGGGACCACCACCTTCCGGGCCGGCGACCGAGGCAGTCGAAGGGGCGGGGCACGATGGCGGAGCCGGAGTTCACGGCGACGGGCGTACGGATCGACAAGCGGCTGCGTTCGCTCACCCGGGCCGGACAGGTCCGGATAAGGGACGGCAGGGTGCAACTGCTGACGAGTTACGGCAGTGAGATCGACAGCGCGCCCGTACAGGCGGTACGGGCCTCCAAGCCGTGGTTCGCGTCGGACGACCGGGCCCTGGCCGACCTCAACGGCCAGCGCTACTCACTCACCCTCGGCGACCACGACCCGGCGCCGGGCGAGCCCGGTCCGCCCGCCGCCCGCCGCTTCATCGAGGCGGTGCGGCGAGCCGCGGGCCAGGACGGCTGACCACCGCGAGTTGCGCGACCGTAGGCGCTGGGTCACGCTTGTCACACGTCACTCTGGGTTTACCGGCGATAACGCTGCGAACCAGCCCGCCGGCCACGACAGCAGGCGGCCCCATGGACGGCGGCGCCCTGCTGGATCCGTTCTCCCGTGTTCTTCCGGACCTCACGTCGGGGAGTCGCAGCCGTGATCAAACACCCAAGCAGACAC
>NZ_JBEYFC010000205.1:0-14404 GCF_040634175.1 Streptomyces sp. NPDC007162 | reverse complement strand
GCTCGACCTCGGCAAGGGACCCTACTTCTACCTCCCGAAGACCGAGTCGCACCTCGAAGCCCGGCTGTGGAACGACGTGTTCGTGTTCGCGCAGGACCATCTCGGCATCCCGCAGGGCACCGTCCGCGCCACCGTGCTGATCGAGACGATCACGGCCGCGTACGAGATGGAGGAGATCCTCTACGAACTCCGCGACCACGCCTCGGGGTTGAACGCGGGACGCTGGGACTACCTGTTCTCCATCATCAAGAACTTCCGTGACGGCGGGCCGAAGTTCGTCCTCCCGGACCGCAACGCCGTCACGATGACCGCCCCGTTCATGCGGGCGTACACCGAACTCCTCGTCCGCACCTGCCACAAGCGCGGTGCGCACGCGATCGGCGGCATGGCGGCGTTCATCCCGTCCCGCCGGGACCCCGAGGTCAACAAGGTGGCCTTCGAGAAGGTCCGCGCCGACAAGGACCGCGAGGCGAACGACGGTTTCGACGGCTCCTGGGTCGCCCACCCCGACCTGGTCCCGATCGCCCTGGAGTCCTTCGACCGGGTCCTCGGCGACCGGCCGAACCAGAAGGACCGGCTGCGCGAGGACGTCCAGGTGGCGGCGGCCGACCTGATCGCCATCGACTCGCTGGAGGCCAGGCCCACCTACGCCGGTCTGGTCAACGCGGTCCAGGTGGGCATCCGGTACATCGAGGCGTGGCTGCGCGGCCTGGGCGCGGTGGCCATCTTCAACCTCATGGAGGACGCGGCCACCGCCGAGATCTCCCGCTCGCAGATCTGGCAGTGGATCAACGCGGGTGTCGAGTTCGAGAACGGCGAGCGGGCCACCCCGGAGCTGGCCCGCAAGGTCGCCGCCGAGGAACTCGCCGCCATCCGCGGGGAGATCGGCGAGCAGGCCTTCGCGGCCGGACACTGGCAGCAGGCCCACGACCTGCTGCTCCAGGTCTCGCTCGACGAGGACTACGCGGACTTCCTGACGCTGCCCGCGTACCAGCAGCTCCGCGGCTAGGCAGGTGTGTCCGAGTGGCCCAGGGACCTTCCCGGGGCCACTCGGTCGCGTACCGCCTGCTTCACCGCCGTGGGCTCGGGGAAGCCCTGTTCGCGCCGGTCCCACACCACCTCGTCCCCGACGCGGACGACGAAGACCCCGCCCTTGCCGGGCCTGAGCGCCAGTTCGGTCAGCTCGGTCTCGAAGGTGGTCAGCAGTTCCTGTGCCAGCCAGGCCGCCCGGGGCAGCCAGCGGCACTGGGTGCAGTACTCGATCTCGACGCGCCCGTTGTCAGTCATCCGAGGTGCACCGACCAATCCTGTTCCGCCGCGGGCTTCCCGTGCAGGTCGGGCACCTGCTTCAGCCAGGCCGGGCGTCCGTGCCTGGCCCTGGCCGCGCGGGCCGCCTCCTCGGACGCGAGCTGGTCACGGCCCGGGAAGTCGGTGGGAAGCCACCGCGCCGAGCTGCGCGCCCGCGCCAGCAGGTAGCCGGCATAGGCCTCGCGCATCTCGTCCGGGGTGCCGAAGTCGGTGAGCCAGGCGTCCGGAACCTCGGCGAGGATGTCCCTGAGCAGCTGCTCGGTCACCCTGGGCGCCAGTTCGACGTCCGCCGCCCGGGTGTCGGGGCCGTACCGGCCGAGGGCGTGGTAGCGGAAGTCGTAGGCCTTCTCGGGCGTCGAGGTGTCCCAGCGGTGGTGGAAGACGAGGGCGGCGCCGTGGTCGATGAGCCACAGGCGCGGCCGCGCGATACCGAGGGCCGGCCAGACCATGAGGTTGGAGCTGTGCACCGTGCGGTCGACGTTGACGGTGAGCGCGTCCAGCCAGACGATCCGGCCCGCCTCCAGCGGATCCACCGGGAAGACCTCGGCGATCTCCGGGGTGAAGTCCCTGGCACCCGGCAGGAAGTCCATCCCCAGGTTCACTCCCGCGCTGGCCGCGTGCAGCTCGCGCACCTCCTGGTGCGGCTCGTGCGCGGCGATGGCGGGATCGAAGCGCACCGTCACCAGCTCGGGGAAGCGCAGCCCGAGCGCCCGCGCCAGCTCCCCCACGATCACCTCGGCGACCAGCGCCTTGCGCCCCTGCGCCGACCCGGTGAACTTCACCACGTAGGTGCCCAGGTCGTCGGCCTCGACGACGCCGGGGACGGACCCCCCGGAGTGCAGCGGCGCGACGTAGCGGGTCGCCGTGACCTCTCTCAGCATGTTGCACGTACCTGCGACTCGCTTGCGTTCACTCCCGCATAGTAACCAGGGGCCCTTCGCGAACGGCACCTTGAACCAGACCTCTGTGGGTGTTCAGACGGGCAGCGGACCCGGGTCGTGCGGTGCCAGCGGGTTGGGCGACGGCAGGTACCGGGCGTCGGCGCCGTCCGCCCCGGTCCAGCGCAGCAGCAGGTTGGTCTTGCCCGGCAGGGTCGGCGACGCCAGCAGGTCCGTCACCTCCGGGAGCGGGTGCCGGGCCAGCTCCCGCCGCGCCGCGGGCCACGGATCGAACCCGGCGTGCCGTTCGACGAGTGCTGCGGCGACCTCGGTGAGGTGGTTGACGACCAGGCAGTACACCAGGCGCTCCCACCCGGCGGCCCGTGCCACGTCGGTCAGCAGCTTGACCCCTTCGGCGTCCCGGAACAGGGCCTGCACCGGCGTACCGTCGGCGTCCACGGCCACCAGGGTGTTCTGCAGATGCGCCTCCAGTACGACGCCGTGGTCGGCGAAGGCCGCGAGGACGGGGGGTACGACCGCCCGCAGGTACGCCTCCCACCAGGCCCCCGGGTCGGCGGCCGCGGCCAGCGGGTCGCCCTCGAAGCCCTCCACCAGGCCGGCGGCGAGCAGCGGGGTCGCTCCCGGCAGCAGCGGCCCGCGCAGCCCGTCCCGCACGATCACCGCGAGTTCCTCGAAGGCGAAGCGGGCGGTGCGGTAACCGCGGTCGCCGAGCCAGCCGGCCGGCCCCTCGAACGCCGTGCACGCGGCACTCGCGGCGGTGTTCGTACGGGACAGTTTCCGCAGGTCGTGGGCCCACAGTCGACGGATGTCGTTGGTGATGCGGACATCCAGGCTGAACTTCAGGAAGAGATCGCGCACCGGCTCGTACACCGTGCGGATCGCGGCCGTGGGCCAGGTGGCGAAGTCCGTCTCACCGAGGCGCAGCAGCCTGCCGTCCGCGAAGGCGGGGGCGAGGTCGAGGGCGGCCAGATCGAGCTGCCAGGGGTGGGCCGGCAGCAGCCGGTAGCCGGGCGGTACGGCGGCCAGCCGGTCCAGCGCCGTCGTGTCGCCCTCCTCGGCCACCTCGTCCTCGCGGACCCCGAGCAGCACCAGCGGGAACCGGGCGTGTGCCTCGGGGGCGTACGGCAACCACGCGGCCACCGGGCCGCCACCGCGTGCCTTGGGGGCGGGGTGGTAGGGATGGCCGGTGATGAGAGACTGCTCCGAGCGCAGGTACGGGTCGTCGGGCGCCGTCGCCCCGGCGCGTGCGGTGAGCAGCGCGGCGACCGCGTCCCGGCTGTCGAGCATCTCGGCCGGCAGGTCGCCGTTGGACAGTCCGGTGTGCCTGCGCAGCTCGTCGCTGACGAGTTTCACCAGTTCGGCGTGGCCGACCCGGTGCCAGGAGCCGTCCGCGTACACCTCGGGGTCGACGGGCCGGCGATCGCCGCGCACCCGCAGCAGCCGGCCGCCGCCGGGCAGCCGGTAGGTCCGCCGCTCCTGCCCGCCGTCGTCGGTACCGGCATCCTTTCCGGCGTCCGGGAGCGGCTCGGCCACCTCCCGCAGCAGGCAGTTCAGCAGGGGGGCGGCAGCGTACGCGTCGGCGCGCTCCGCGACGGCGTCGCTGGGGGGCATGAGGTCCACGCGTTCCATTCGTTCTCCACGTCCGCACGGTCTCTCCGTCCGCACAGTCCGATCAGGATCAGTATGTCTTTCGACGACGGTCATCATGACCGTCGTACCCGTCCCCCGAGGAGTCCTCCCGTGCACCGTCCCTCCCCCATCGAGAACCGGCTCGCCGCCGAGCTGGCCGAGGCGCGGCCGGACCTCGTCGACCGGTACTCGGCCGAGCTGCCGGGCGCGCGGGCGGCGGTGCTGACCCGGCTGTGGCGGGCGCTGGCGCACGAGCCGCTGCCGTGGGTGGTGCGCCGGGTGCGCGGGGCGCACGGCCTGGCCCTGTGGCTGGCCGACGGGCGGGCGCTGCACGGCCCGCACGCGGATCCGTTCGCCACCGGCGCGTACGTGACGACCGTACGTCTGGACGGGGTGGCCCACGACGATCCGGCGCGGTTGATGACCGGCCTGGGGTGGCCGCACTCGGCCGGTCTCGCGGCCGAGCTCGGGCACAGTGCGGCCTCGCTCGCGCTCTCGCGGGCCGGTCAGGAGGCCGGTGCCGGGGAGTGGCCCGCACGGGACTGGCAGTGGGAGCAGCGGATCGTCGACGGGCACCCCTTTCACCCCAACTGCCGTTCGCGGCCGGGTTTCTCCGCGGCGGAGCAGCTCGCGTACGGGCCGGAGCACCGGCCGGTGGTGCGGCTGGAGACGATGCCGGTCCCGGCCGGGGACTGTCTGCTGACCGGTGACTGGCCGGACGAACTGCGGGACGGCGGGCGGCTCTTGATTCCCGTGCATCCCTGGCAGACCGCCCATGTCCTCAAGGGCGGCGCGCAGCCCTGGCGCGCCGTGCACCCGCTGATGTCCCTGCGCACGCTGGCGCTGCCGGACGGGACGCACGTCAAGACGGCGCTCAGCGCCCGGCTGACCTCGTCCGTGCGGGACATCTCCACGTACTCGATCGGCGCGGCGGTGACGCTGTCGTCGTTCGCGACGGATCTGGCGGCCCGCACCGACGGACTCCTGCACGTCACCCGCACGCTGGGCGCGGCCACCGCCGACTCGCCGGACCTGGCGGCGGTGCTGCGCGAGTCGCCGCAGGCCTACGCGGCTCCGGGCGAACGGGTGCTGCCGGTGGCGGCCCTGGCCACCACCACCCTCCCCGGATCACCGTCCTGGCTGGCCGAGTTCACCCGCCTCGCCCTGACGGTGGGGCTGCGGCTGCTGGAGCTGGGCGTGGCTCTGGAGGCCCACGGCCAGAACCTCCTCGTGGTGCTCTCCGAGACCGGCGCGCCGCTGCGCCTGGTCTACCGCGACCTGGCCGACATCCGGCTCAGCCCCGCCCGGCTGACCCGTCACGGCATCACCCCGCCGGCGCTGACGGGCCGCCAGATCACGGACGACGAGACGGTCCTGCGCCGCAAGCTGTTCGGCTCGCTGGTCGCGGGCGCACTGGCCGGCACCGCGGGTTCCGGTCCGGCCCTGGCCGACGCCCTGGCCACGGCCGCGGCACGGCTGCCCGGCACCCCCGATCTGACGGCGCTCCTCGAAAACCCCCTGCCGGCCAAGGCGTTGACCCTGATGCGGCTGTCGCCGGAAGTGCCGGGGGACCAGTGGGCGGCGCTGCCGAACCCGCTCGCGGACGCCTGATGACCTATGTGGGCGCCCGCTGCCCGGAGTTGGCCTGCCGGCCACCCGCGTGTCGGCGACAGGACCTCGTTTTGGAGCCCGGCGCCTTGGATCAATAGGATCCGCCGATGATCAGAACACAACGGCCGGTGGCAGGAGTCTGCGCGCTGCTCGCCGCCCTGGCCGCCGGGATCGCGTTCCCCGGCCCGGCGGCCGCCGACGAGACCGACCAGGCGGCTCCGAAAGTGGAGCTCGTGCTCGACGTCAGCGGGTCCATGCGGACGGCGGACATGGACGGCGGGACGCGGATGGCCGCGGCCAAGCAGGCGTTCGACGAGGTGCTGGACGCGACGCCCGAGGCGGTCCAGCTCGGCATCCGCACCCTCGGCGCCAACTACCGCGGCAACGACCGCAAGGAGGGCTGCAAGGACACCGCGCAGCTCTACCCGGTCAGCACCCTCGACCGCACCGAGGCGAAGACCGCGGTCGCCACCCTCCAGCCGACCGGATGGACGCCGATCGGCCCCGCGCTGCTCAAGGCCGCCGACGATCTGCAAGGCGGCTCCGGCACCCGCCGTATCGTCCTGATCAGCGACGGCGAGGACACCTGCCAGCCGCTGGACCCCTGCGAGGTGGCCCGGGAGATCGCCGCCAAGGGCATCGGGCTGACCATCGACACCCTCGGCCTGGTGCCGGACGCCAAGACCCGCGACCAGCTCAGCTGCATCGCGGACGCGACCGGCGGCACCTACACGTCGGTGGAGCACAAGAAGCAACTGACCAACAGGGTCGGACAGCTGGTGGACCGGGCCGCCGATCCGGTGGTGACGCCGGTGGCCACCGAGGGGACGGACCAGTGCTCGTCCGCACCCTCGCTCAAGTCCGGCCTGTACACCGACCGCGAGGAGTTCGGGCAGCAGCGCTGGTACAAGGTGGACGTCAAGCCCGGCCAGGAGCTGCGGACTTCGGTGAGCGTCGCGGCCGACCGGGCCGTCAACGCCAACTACGGGGTGCTGCTGCGCGCGGTGACCGGGAGCGGGCGCGAGATCGTGCGCGGCGAGGCGTCGGGGACGGGCCGTACGGACGTCGTCTCCACCGGGTTGCGGTACCCGAAAGCGGAGAGCGACGACGAGGACGCCACCGCGGAGACCGTCTGCCTCCAGGTGACCAACTCCTTCTCCGCCGCGGCCGGGGTGAAGACCAGTCCCGGTCTGCCCGTCGAGCTGACGGTCGACGTGGTGGACGGTCCCTCGAAGGCCGGCGACGTGGCCTCCTTCGGTCTCGGCCGCGGCTGGTGGCTGCTCGGTGCCCTGGTACTGACCGGCTTCCTCGCGGGTGTGCTGTGGGGCTGGGTGTCGCGCTGGCGGATCGCGGTCTGGAGGACCAACTGATGCGGATCACACGAGTGCTGAGTGCGGCACTGCTGGCCGTGGGCCTGGCGGCGGGCCCGGCGGTCGCCGACTCCTCCCCCTCCCCCGGCGCCTCCGAGGACAGCGGCGCGCCGACCCGGGCGGGCACCTCCTTCCGTACGGCGACGGAGCTCGACCAGGGCCAGCGGGCCACGGCCGGCGGCTCCACGGGCGACTACCTGTACTGGTCGTTCCCGGCGGACGCGGGCCAGCGCCCCGACGTCACGGCGACGGTGAAACTGCCCGCCTCGCACGCGGCGCAGACCTGGCAGATCGACGTGTACGACGGTCTGCGGCGCCGGCAGTCCTGCCAGTACGGCGCGGGGACCCGCACGGCCGCGCAGGACACCTCCTCGGTGGAGCTGACCTGTGTGCTGCGTACCGTGCGCGCCTGGTCCGAGCCGTGGGCGAACGATCCGCTGCCCGGCACGTACTACATCCGGCTGACGGTGCTGAACCTGAGCTCGGCCGACCTCGGCCAGCCGGTGAGCGCCGAGGTGCGGGCGGGCTCCAAGGACATCGGCGGCTCGGCGGCGGTGGACGGCTCGCTGGCGAAGCCGCTGGTGCCGGGCATCGCCGTCCGGTCCGCGTCGGGTGACGGGGACACGAAGGCCGCGGTGCTGTCCAGCTTCGGTTCCGACGACGGCTGGTCCTCCGGCTGGTGGACGGACCGCTGGGTGTGGACCGGCATCGGCGGCGTGCTGGCCGCGCTCGCCGGTATCGGCGGGTACGCGCTGACGCGGGGGTCGGGCCGGCCGTCGCGGGTGCCGCCGGGCGCCTGATCCGGGTCGACCGGGCCCCCCGTTCGCGGGGGCCCGGTCGCCGTTTCAGGCCTCGCGCAGCGCCTTGGCCAGTGCGCCGTCGCCCGTCACCGTCACCCGCCCGCCGCGTACCGCGTCCGGCAGCTCCAACTCCCCCCGGGCCAGGGCCGTACAGGTCTCCGTGTCCAGCAGGAGCCGGGCGTCGGGGTCCGCCGGGGCCGGGCCGTCGCCGTACACCGGGCCGTCCTCCGTGCCGACGCGCAGGTGGAACTCGCCCTCCTCCAGCCGGACTTCGACGAGGCCCTCGCCCTGGAGGAACCGCAGCAGGGGCAGCGCGAACCAGTGGGCGCGGGCCGCGTCCGTGGGGCGGCGCTCGCCCAGCTCCGGCTCGCCCCACCTGCCCAACGCCTGCAGCACGGGGAGCAACTCCCTTCCGCGTGGGGTGAGTTCGTAGACGTACGCCGCACCGGGCGGGGGCAGCCGCCGCCTGGTCGTGAGCCCGTCCCGCTCCATGTCCTTCAGCCGGGAGGCGAGGACGTCCGTGCTGACCCCCGGCAGATCCGCGTGCAGGTCGGTGTAGCGGCGGGGACCGGCGAGCAGCTCCCGGACGATCAGCAGGGTCCAGCGGTCGCCGACGACGTCGAGGGCGCGGGCCGCGGAACAGTACTGGTCGTAGCTTCGGCGAGGTGACATGCGACGCAGTCTAGACAAGGTGTTGGACTTTCCAAGCTCCTACTTGGTAAAACCAAGCAACACTAGTTCCCGGAGGGGCGCATGGAGTTCCGGCAGTCCAACAAGCTCAGCGAGGTCTGTTACGAGATCCGCGGACCGGTGATCGAGCACGCCAACGCGCTGGAGGAGGCGGGCCACAGCGTGCTGCGCCTGAACACCGGCAACCCGGCGCTGTTCGGCTTCGAGGCGCCGGAGGAGATCCTCCAGGACATGATCCGGATGCTCCCGCAGGCGCACGGCTACACCGACTCGCGGGGCATCCTCTCCGCCCGCCGGGCGGTGGCGCAGCGCTACCAGACGCTGGGCCTGGAGGTCGACGTCGACGACGTGTTCCTCGGCAACGGCGTCTCGGAGCTGGTCTCCATGGCCGTACAGGCGCTGGTCGAGGACGGCGACGAGATCCTCATCCCGGCCCCCGACTTCCCGCTCTGGACGGCTGTGACCACGCTCGCCGGCGGCAAGGCGGTGCACTACCTCTGCGACGAACAGGCCGACTGGTACCCGGACCTGGCCGACATGGAGTCGAAGATCACGGACCGCACCAAGGCGGTCGTCATCATCAACCCGAACAACCCGACCGGCGCGGTGTACCCCAGGGAGATCCTGGAGGGCATCCTCGACCTGGCCCGCCGGCACGGCCTGATGGTCTTCGCCGACGAGATCTACGACCAGATCCTGTACGACGACGCCGTCCACCACTCCACCGCGGCCCTCGCCCCCGACCTGGTGGTCCTCACCTTCTGCGGGCTGTCCAAGACCTACCGGGTGGCGGGCTTCCGCTCCGGCTGGCTGGTCGTCACCGGCCCCAGGCAGCACGCGAAGGACTACCTGGAGGGCCTCACCATGCTGGCCTCCATGCGGCTGTGCGCCAACGCGCCCGCCCAGTACGCCATCCAGGCCGCGCTCGGCGGTCGGCAGTCCATCCGCGAACTCGTCACCCCCGGCGGGCGGCTGCACGAGCAGCGCACGGTGGCGTGGGAGAAGCTCAACGAGATCCCCGGGGTCTCCTGCGTCAAGCCGAAGGGCGCCCTCTACGCGTTCCCGCGCATCGACCCCAAGGTCCACCCCATCCACGACGACGAGAAGTTCGTCCTCGACCTCCTCCTCCAGGAGAAGATCCAGGTCGTCCAGGGCACCGGCTTCAACTGGCCCGCCACCGACCACTTCCGCATCCTCACCCTCCCCCACGCGGACGACCTGGAGACGGCGATCGGCCGGATCGGACGGTTCCTGAGCGGGTACCGGCAGTAGGGCCGCGGACCGGCGTTGCTCCGTCCGGTCGACCCCCGGCACGGACCGCGGGCGCGTGCGTCCGCCGAACCCGGTCGCCGGGCTCATAGCCTCTGACGCATGGCTGATGTCTTTCTCGTCCGGCACGGTGAGACCGAGTGGTCGCGGTCCGGACGGCATACCGGGTGGACCGACGTGCCGCTCACCGAGCACGGCAGGGACGAGGCACGACGGCTGGTGCCGCTGATCCGCTCGCACCGCATCGGTGCCGCCTTCGTCAGCCCGCTCCAGCGGGCCCGCGAGACCGCCGAGCTGATCGGGGTGGACGACGCCCGGATCGACGCCGACCTGCGGGAGTGGGACTACGGCGGCTACGAGGGCGTGACCACCGTGGAGATCCAGCGCACCCGGCCCGGCTGGTTCCTGTTCACGGACGGGGTGGCGCCCGGCCCGCCGGACCGCCCCGGGGAGAGCCCGGAGCAGGTCGGGGAGCGGGCCGACCGGATGCTGGCCAAGGTCGAGGCGGCCCTCGCCGACACGGAGGGGGTCGTGCTGCTGGTGGCCCACGGACACTTCCTGCGCGTCCTGACCGCCCGCCGCCTCGGCCTGCCCCCGGCCGCCGGGGCCCTCTTCCAGCTGGCGACCGGGACGCTGTGCCGGCTGGGCACGGAGCACGACCGGCCGGTGATCGCGGGCTGGAACATCCGGCCCGGCGGTTAGCGGGACCGCGTTGTCAGTGCCCGGTCGTACTCTTCGAACGGGCCGCTCACCAGGCGGCTTCGGACCGCGGACCACCGGGAGGAGCACTGTGACCCGACCGCCCACCGCCGCGCAGCGGCGTGTCATCGACGCCGCCGACCCGGTCACCGGCCGGCTGCGGGGTACGGAGGCGCAGCTCGCGGCGCTGGTGAAGCGGGGGCTCGCCTTCCGGCACCCGCGCCCGCCGCACGACCACTTCCTGACGCCGGCCGGGCACCGGACACGGGAGAGTCCGCAGCCGCCGGCCGCGGCGGAGCCCGAGCCGGCCCACGGCTTCGCCGCGCGGATCGGCGGTGAGGAGCAGGCCGACAGCGGGCCCGCCCGGGCGCGCGAGGTGCACAGCGCCTGGCAGGGACTGCTCGAACTGCGCCGGATGACCAATCCCGACGGGGCCGTGGACCGGCCCTGCGGCTGGGAGCGGACGCATCTGGTGCGGGCCGCGGCGCTCGCCCTGGAGGCGGCCGGACACCCGCCGGAGCAACCGGGCACGCCGGGCTACCGGGTGCGGGCCACCCCGCAGCCGGAGGCGGTCGCCGTGCACGCGCCGGAGGGCGAGCCGCTGCGGGCGTGCGCGGTCACGCTGGAGCGGGCGGGCTGGCAGGCGGGCGAGTACACGGAGCCGCGCACCAGGACGCGCTATCTGCTGGCATCGCCACGCCGGGTGTGACGCCCGTGCCAGGATGCCGGCAGAGGATCAGTGCGTCGTACACGAGAAGGGGAAGTCGTGAGCGAACCGTATTCCGTCCGCGTCACGGTCCGTGGCTACGAGACCGACGTCCAGGGCCATCTGAACCAGGCGGTGTACATCAACTACGCCGAGCACGCCCGCTGGTCGCTGCTCCAGGCCGCCGGGATCACCCAGGCCCGGCTGGTCGGCCGGGGGGTGGGTCCGGTGGCCCTGGAGACCACCATCCGGTACAAACGCGAGCTGGTCGCGGGTGACGAGGTCGATGTGACCTGCGCGTTCGAGTGGAGCGGCGGCAAGACCTTCCGGATACTCCAGAAGATCATCAAGGCGGACGGCACGCCGGCCGCCGAGGTCGACGCGGTCGGTGGGCTGCTGGATCTGAAGACCCGCAAGCTGGTCGCCGATCCGCGTGAGATCTTCAAGGAACTCACCTCGGCCCTGGAGCTGTTCGGGCTCTGACGCGGTCCGCGCCCGCCGCACCGGCTAGACGTCGAGCAGCTCCGGCCGGTGCTCGGCGTCGTAGGCCGCCCGCGCCTCGGCCACGTACCCGCGGTTGCGCTCGGCCCAGTCGGTCAGCCTCAGCAGGGGCTCGTGCAACTCCACCGCCACCGACGTGAGTTCGTACTCGACCTTCGGCGGCACCGTCGGGTGGACGGTGCGGGTCACCAGCCCGTCGCGCTCCAGGTTGCGCAGGGTGAGGGCCAGCATCCGGCGGCTGATGCCCTCGATACCGCGCTCCAGCTCGGTGAAGCGGATCGGGCCGTGCGCGGCCGCGACCAGGATCTGCACGCTCCATTTGCCGGCCACCCTGTCAAGTACCTCGCGGACCGGGCACGCGTGGGCGTTCACCACCTGGGTGGTAACACCGGTGTTCCGCTGGGACATCGAACTGCCTCCTGACGCCGTCCTCCGATGGTCACTCACCATGAACCCCGTTACAAGTCGTGCACCTTGCGCACGATCGGTTCCTGTTGATGTCCCTGACGAGTTCCAGGGTGATTGCGGAGGCCAGAAGGCCATGTCGACCACGACCGGCACACCGGCCGCACCGGTGACTCTTCCTCGAACATACCCGCGCCGGGCGTCCCTCGCCGTGCTGTGCGCGGGTGCGCTGGTGACGATCCTGGACGGCACCATCGTCACGGTGGCGATGCCGGCCGTCCAGCGCGACCTGGACTTCAGCGGTCCGGGGCTCGCCTGGGTGGTGAACGCCTACCTGATCCCGTTCGGCGGCCTGCTGCTGCTGTTCGGCCGTCTGGGTGACCTGCTGGGCCGCAGGCGGATGTTCACGGCCGGGCTCGCCGTGTTCACCGCGGCCTCCGCGGCCTGATCAACCTGCCGATCGGGGTGGCCGCCTGGCCGGCGGCACTGCGCGTCCTGGCCCGCGACTTCCGCGCCGGGCCCGTGGGCGGTGCGGACTGGCCGGGCGCCGCCCTGGTCACCGGCGCGCTGATGCTCACCGTGTACGTCATCGCCGGCGACCGCGGGCCGGCCGCCACCGCCGCGCTCGCCGCGCTCGCCCTCGCGCTCCTCGTGGCGTTCGCCGTCCGCCAGGCGCGGGCCGACCGCCCCTGCTGCGGCTGCGGATCCTGCGCTCCCGGGCGCTGAGCGGCGCGAACGGTGTGCAGGTCCTGATGGTCGCGACCATGTACGGCTTCCAGTTCCTCGGCGCGCTCTACCTCCAACGCGTGCTGGGCTTCGGCGAGTTGCAGACGGGCCTGGCCTTCCTGCCGGCTCCGCTGGCGATCGGCGTGCTCATGCTCGGGCTGTCGGCGCGCCGCACCGGCCGGTTCGGCGGGTGCCGGGTGCTGCTGGCCGGGCTGGTGCTCATCACCGTCGGGATGGCCCTGCTGAGCCGGGCGCCCGCCGACGTCTCGTACGCGGCCGACGTACTGCCGCCCATGCTGCTCATGGCGGCCGGGTTCGCCGCGGCGATGCCCCCGCTCACCGGCCTCGCCATGTCCGGGGCCCGCCCGGAGGACGCCGGACTGGCCTCCGGTCTCTTCAACTCCACGCAGGTGGTGGGGGGTTCACTGGGACTGGCCGTTCTGTCCACGCTCGCGGCGAGCCGCACCGGCGGGCTGCTGCACCGGGGTGCCGAGCTGGTCCCGGCCACGGCGGAGGGCTACCGGGTGGCTGCGGTGATCGCGGCGACGGCCCTGGCGCTGGCGGCGGTCGCACTCCGGCCGGACGGGGAATGAGCCTCGGTCCGCCTCGAACGGGGCCCGGTTGTCCCCGGCACGGGGTCCGTCCATGCCCCAGGCGGTGCGCAGCCCGCTGCGGGCGGGGGTGGACGCGTTGTCGGTGCGGATGGACCGGGCGCCCGCGCGGGTGCGCGAGGCACACCCGTATCGACCGCGTCCGCACGGTGGCCACCCGGGCATGCCGCCCCGCTCCTACCTCACCGGCCGGCTGCCGGCGACAAGCCGGTGCCAGGCGGTCCGCCGCACGGTCACGAGATCGACTGAGGGGACGTGAGGGGCACGGCGGCCGCTGCCGCGTCCCCCGCCTCCGCGCGCCGCCGGCCCAGGTGGTTGAAGACCAGGTTCAGGAGTACGGCCGTCACGCACCCCGTCGAGATACCCGAGTCGAGCACGATCCGGGCGGTCTCCGGGAAGGCGTGGTAGAAGTGCGGCGCGGTGATCGGGACGATGCCGACGGCCAGCGCGACGGCGACGACCAGGATGTTGTCGCCCTTGTCCAGACCGGCCCCGACCAGGGTCTGGATGCCACTGGCCGCCACCGAGCCGAACAGGACCACGCCCGCGCCGCCCAGCACCGGGCGGGGCACGACGGCGATCAGCGAGGCGGCCGCCGGGCACAGGCCCATCAGCACCAGGAAGCCGCCGCCGGCCGCGACCACGAACCGGCTGCGGATCCGGGTCATGGCGACCAGGCCGATGTTCTGTGCGAAGGCGCTGCACATGAATCCGTTGAAGAGCGGGCTGAGCGCCGAGCCGAGGGTGTCGGCGCGCAGCCCGGCCGCGATGGTCCGCTCGTCGGCGGGGCGCTCCACGATCTCGCCCAGCGCCAGCATGTCCGCGGTCGACTCGGTCATCGAGACCACCATCACCACGCACATGGAGAGGATCGTGGCGAGCTGGAACTGCGGTGCTCCGAAGTGGAAGGGGGTGGGGAAGCCGACCAGGTCCGCGTCCGCGACCGGAGCGAAGTCCGTGACGCCGAACGGGATCGCGACCAGGGTGCCCGCGACCAGGCCGGCCAGCACGGCGATCTGCTGGACGAAACCGCGCGTGACCCGCCGCAGGAGCAGGACCAGGACCAGGGTCGCGGCGGCCAGGCCCAGGTACTTCGCCGAACCGTAGTCGGCCGCCGCGGGGTCGGGTCCCTGGGCCCAGCCGAAGTCCCAGGCTGCGGTCCGGCATCAACTGAGACACC
>NZ_JBEYFC010000204.1:0-14447 GCF_040634175.1 Streptomyces sp. NPDC007162 | reverse complement strand
AGACCCTCGCCATCGCCATGAACCAGCTGGGCGGCAAGTCCAACACCGGTGAGGGCGGCGAGGACCCGGACCGTCTGTACGACCCGGCCCGCCGGTCCGCCATCAAGCAGGTCGCCTCCGGGCGCTTCGGCGTCACCTCGGAGTACCTGGTCAACGCGGACGACATCCAGATCAAGATGGCCCAGGGCGCCAAGCCCGGCGAAGGCGGCCAGCTGCCCGGTCACAAGGTGTACCCCTGGGTCGCCAGGACCCGGCACAGCACCCCCGGTGTCGGCCTGATCTCCCCGCCGCCGCACCACGACATCTACTCCATCGAAGACCTCGCCCAGCTGATCCACGACCTCAAGAACGCGAACCCGAAGGCGCGGATCCACGTCAAGCTGGTCTCCGAGGTCGGTGTCGGCACGGTCGCGGCCGGTGTGTCCAAGGCACACGCGGACGTCGTGCTCATCTCCGGCCACGACGGCGGTACCGGTGCGTCCCCGCTGACCTCGCTGAAGCACGCGGGCGGCCCCTGGGAGCTGGGTCTCGCCGAGACCCAGCAGACCCTGCTGCTCAACGGCCTGCGCGACCGCATCGTCGTGCAGACCGACGGGCAGCTGAAGACCGGCCGTGACGTGGTGATCGCCGCGCTGCTCGGCGCCGAGGAGTTCGGTTTCGCGACCGCGCCGCTCGTCGTCTCCGGCTGCATCATGATGCGCGTCTGCCACCTCGACACCTGCCCCGTCGGCGTCGCCACCCAGAACCCGGTGCTGCGCGACCGCTTCAACGGCAAGGCCGAGTACGTGGTGAACTTCTTCCAGTTCATCGCCCAGGAGGTCCGCGAGATCCTCGCCGAGCTGGGCTTCCGCTCCATCGAGGAGGCCGTCGGCCACGCGGAGGCGCTGGACGTCGCCCGTGCCGTCGACCACTGGAAGGCGCAGGGCCTGGACCTGGCCCCGCTCTTCTACGTGCCCGAGCTGCCCGAGGGCGCGGCCCTGCACCAGACGGTCGCGCAGGACCACGGCCTGGAGAAGGCCCTGGACAACGAGCTGATCAAGCTCGCCGCGGACGCCCTGGCCGCCTCCAGCGCCACCGACGCCCACCCGGTGCGCGCCCAGGTGAAGGTGCGCAACATCAACCGCACGGTCGGCACCATGCTCGGCCACGAGGTGACGAAGAAGTTCGGCGGCGCGGGCCTGCCCGACGACACCATCGACATCACCTTCACCGGCTCGGCCGGCCAGTCCTTCGGGGCCTTCCTGCCGCGCGGTGTCACGCTCCGCCTGGAGGGCGACGCCAACGACTACGTCGGCAAGGGCCTCTCCGGCGGCCGGGTGATCGTGCGTCCCGACCGCAACGCCGACCACCTCGCCGAGTACTCCACCATCGCGGGCAACACCATCGCGTACGGCGCGACCGGCGGCGAGCTGTTCCTGCGCGGTCGTACCGGCGAGCGGTTCTGCGTCCGCAACTCCGGCGCGACGGTCGTCTCGGAGGGCGTGGGCGACCACGGCTGCGAGTACATGACCGGCGGCCACGCGGTGGTCCTCGGCGAGACGGGCCGCAACTTCGCGGCCGGCATGTCCGGCGGCATCGCCTACGTCATCGACCTGAACGTCGACAACGTCAACGTCGGCAACGTGGACGCCGTCGAGGCCCTCGACGACACCGACAGGCAGTGGCTGCACGACGTGGTGCGCCGGCACTCCGAGGAGACCGGCTCCACGGTCGCCGAGAAGCTGCTCGCCGACTGGGACACGGCCGTGCAGCGGTTCAGCAAGATCATTCCCGGTACTTTCAAGGCAGTGCTCGCCGCCAAGGACGCCGCCGAGCGAGCGGGTCTCTCCGAGACCGAGACCCACGAGAAGATGATGGAGGCGGCGATCAATGGCTGACCCGAAGGGCTTCCTGAACCACGGCCGCGAGGTCGCCCGGACCCGTCCCGTCGCCGACCGTGTCAGGGACTGGAACGAGGTCTACGTCCCCGGCTCGCTGCTGCCGATCATCAGCAAGCAGGCCAGCCGGTGCATGGACTGCGGCATCCCGTTCTGCCACAACGGCTGTCCGCTCGGGAACCTGATCCCCGAGTGGAACGACTACGCCTACCGCGAGGACTGGACCGCGGCGTCCGAGCGCCTGCACGCCACCAACAACTTCCCGGAGTTCACCGGCCGCCTGTGCCCGGCCCCGTGCGAGTCGGCGTGCGTGCTCGGCATCAACCAGCCGCCCGTCACCATCAAGAACGTCGAGGTCTCCATCATCGACAAGGCGTGGGACGCGGGCACCGTCGCCCCGCAGGCCCCCGAGCGCCTGTCGGGCAAGACCGTCGCCGTCATCGGCTCCGGCCCCGCGGGCCTGGCCGCCGCGCAGCAGCTGACCCGGGCAGGCCACACGGTCGCCGTCTACGAGCGGGCCGACCGCATCGGCGGCCTGCTCCGCTACGGCATCCCCGAGTTCAAGATGGAGAAGCGGCACATCAACCGCCGTATCGAGCAGATGCGCGCGGAGGGCACCCGCTTCCGTACCGGTATCGAGATCGGCGTCGACCTCAAGGCGACCGACCTGAAGAAGCGGTACGACGCGGTCGTCATCGCCGCCGGCGCCACCACGGCCCGTGACCTCCCGGTCCCCGGCCGTGAGCTCAAGGGCGTCTACCAGGCGATGGAGTACCTGCCGCTGTCCAACAAGGTCCAGGAGGGCGACTACGTCACCTCCCCGATCACGGCCGAGGGCAAGCACGTCGTCGTGATCGGCGGCGGCGACACCGGCGCGGACTGCGTGGGCACCGCCCACCGCCAGGGCGCGGCCTCGGTCACCCAGCTGGAGATCATGCCCCGGCCGGGCGAGGACCGCGCCCCCCACCAGCCGTGGCCGACCTTCCCGATGCTCTACAAGGTCACCTCGGCGCACGAGGAGGGCGGCGAGCGGGTCTACTCCGTCTCCACCACCCACTTCGAGGGCGACGAGGACGGCAACGTCCAGTGGCTGCACCTCACCGAGGTGGAGTTCGTCGACGGCAAGCTGACCCCGAAGCCGGGCACCGAGCGCAAGATCCCGGCCCAGCTGGTCACCCTCGCCATGGGCTTCACCGGCACCGACCGGGCCAACGGCCTGGTCGAGCAGTTCGGCGTCGACCTCGACGAGCGCGGCAACATCGCCCGCGACGCGGACTTCCAGACCAGCGTCCCCGGTGTCTTCGTCGCCGGTGACGCGGGCCGCGGCCAGTCCCTGATCGTCTGGGCGATCGCCGAGGGCCGCTCGGCCGCCAAGGGCGTCGACCGCTTCCTCACCGGAGCGAGCGACCTCCCGGCCCCGATCCGCCCGACGGACCGCTCGCTGATGGTCTGACGCCCCCCGAAGAACGTCCCGTACAAAGGCGTACGGAACACTGACGGCGCCTGCCCCACAGTCCCCGACCGGACGACTGGGCAGGCGCCGCCGCATCTTTGCCGATCAAGTAACCTCGGCCTCCTGACCACGGGTTGAGGAGAGCGGACGATGGCGGCGATCAGTCTCAGCAAGGTGGAGCAGACCGCGCCCGCCCTGGTCGGCGCGTACCGCTCGGCCGGGATCTCCCTCACCGAGCACGGACTCGACGGCCTGCGCGCCGCCGTCTACCTGGTCGTCGACTACTCCGGCTCGATGAAGCCGTACTACGCGGACGGCAGCGTGCAGGCGCTCGCCGACCGGGTCCTCGGTCTCTCCGCGCACCTGGACGACGACGGCCGGGTGCCCGTCGTCTTCTTCTCCACCGACATCGACGCGGTCACCGACATCGAGCTGGCCGGACACACGGGCCGGATCGAGAAGATCGCGGCCGGGCTCGGGCACATGGGCAAGACCAGCTACCACCTCGCCATGGACGCCGTCATCGACCACTACCTCGACAGCGGCGCCACCGACCCCGCCCTGGTCGTCTTCCAGACCGACGGCGGCCCGATCAACAAACTCGCCGCGGAACGCTACCTGTGCAAGGCGGCGAAGCTCCCGCTGTTCTGGCAGTTCGTCGGCTTCGGCGACCCGCACAGCAAACAGTTCGACTTCCTGCGCAAGCTCGACGAGCTGGCGGTGCCGGGGAAGCGGGTGGTGGACAACGCGGGCTTCTTCCACGCCGGTTCGGACCCCCGGAAGGTGCCGGACGCCGAGCTGTACGACCGTCTCGTCCGCGAGTTCCCGCAGTGGCTGGCGGCGGCGCGGGCGGCCGGCATCGTCGCGGCGGCCTGAGTTTACGTCGCCCCGTTGGCTGTAGCGCTCCGGCGTGCCACCCTGAGGGGTGATCCGGCGGGGAGGCGGGCGACGTATGGACGACGGCGCACGAACGGTGAACGGACGGGCACGGGTGGGAAGTTCCGCGGATCGAGCGGAGCCGCCCGGCCGGGGTGAGAAGGTCGCGGACTGGGCCGACGGAAGGCTCGGACTGTACTCCCTGGCCAAGGCCAACATGCGCAAGGTGTTCCCGGACCACTGGTCCTTCATGCTGGGTGAGATCTGCCTCTACAGCTTCCTCATCCTGATCCTCACGGGCGTCTATCTCACGCTCTTCTTCGAGCCCAGCGGCGCCGAGGTCGTCTACCACGGCAGCTACGGGCCGATGAACGGCATCATCATGACCAAGGCGTACGAGTCGACGCTGCACATCAGCTTCGACGTGCGCGGCGGACTGCTGATCCGGCAGATCCACCACTGGGCGGCGCTGGTCTTCGTGGCCGGGATGGTCGTCCACATGATGCGGGTCTTCTTCACCGGAGCCTTCCGCAAGCCCCGCGAGGTCAACTGGCTGCTCGGCTGGACCCTGCTGTTCCTCGCCATCCTCACCGGCCTGACCGGCTACTCGCTCCCGGACGACCTGCTCTCCGGCACCGGTGTCCGGTTCGCCGACGGCGCGATGCTGTCGATCCCGATCGTCGGGTCGTACCTCTCGATGTTCCTGTTCGGCGGGGAGTTCCCCGGGCACGACATCATCTCGCGGTTCTTCCCGATCCACGTGCTGCTGCTGCCGGGGATCATGCTGGGACTGGTCGTCGCCCATCTGATCCTGGTCTTCTACCACAAGCACACCCAGTACCCGGCACCCGGACGCGACCAGAAGAGCGTGGTCGGCATGCCCTTCCTGCCGGTCTACATGGCCAAGGCCGGCGGTTTCTTCTTCCTGGTCTTCGGCGTCCTCGCGGTCATCGGCGGCATCGCCACCATCAACCCGGTGTGGGCCTTCGGTCCCTACCGTCCGGACCTGGTGACCACCGGCGCCCAGCCGGACTGGTACCTCGGCTTCTCCGAAGGCCTGATCCGGGTCATGCCCGGCTGGGAGATCAACGCCTGGGGCCACACCCTCGAGCTGGGCGTCTTCATCCCCTTCTCGCTCTTCCCGCTCTTCCTCCTCGCCATCGGCGTCTACCCGTTCATCGAGGCGTGGATCACCGGCGACAGACGCGAACACCACATCCTCGACCGGCCGCGCAACGCCCCCGTCCGCACCGCCCTCGGCGTCGCCTGGCTCACCGTCTACTTCGTCCTCCTGGTCGGCGGCGGCAACGACGTCGTGGCCACCCACCTCCATCTCTCCATCAACTCGATCACCTGGTTCGTGCGGATCTCCGTCTTCGTCGCCCCCGTCCTCGCCTTCGTCGTCACCAAGCGGATCTGCCTCGGACTGCAGCGCCGCGACCGCGACAAGGTGCTGCACGGCAGGGAGACCGGCCTCATCAAGATGCTTCCGCACGGCGAGTACATCGAGGTCCACGAACCTCTCAGCCAGGCCCACCTGTTCACCCTCACCCAGCACGAACAGAACCCGCCGTACGAACTGGGCCCCCCGGAGGACGCGAACGGGGTACGGCGCCGGGTGACGGTCTCCCAACGGGTGCGGGCGAGCCTGGCCAGGGGAATGTTCGGCCCGGGCACCCACATCCCCAAGCCGACGCAGGAGGAGTACCGCGAACTGACAAGAGGCGATCACTGAAACGCGGACGAGAATGTACCCGTGCCGACCAAGAAGAAGCCCCAGGGGACCGCTGCCCCCGCCCGGCGGCGCGAACTCCTCGACACCGCCGCCGAGGTCTTCGCCGAGCAGGGCTACGACGCCACCACCGTACGCAAGATCGCGGACCACGCGGGCATGCTCGCGGGCAGCCTCTACTACCACTTCGACTCCAAGGAATCGATGCTGGAGGAGATCCTGCAAACCTTCCTCGACGAGCTGTGGGACGGTTACGACACCGTCCTGGACGCCGGGCTCGGTCCGCGCGAGACCCTCGAAGCCCTGGTCACCGAGTCCTTCCGGGAGATCGACCGGCACCGCGCCGCCGTCGCGATCTACCAGAAGGAGAGCAAGCAGCTGGTCGCGCAGGAGAGGTTCGCCTTCCTCGCCGAGTCGCAGCGCAGGTTCGAGAAGGCGTGGCTGGCCACGCTGGAACGCGGGGTCGCCGCGCACGTCTTCCGTGCCGACCTCGACGTCCGCCTCACCTACCGGTTCGTGCGCGACACGGTCTGGGTCGCCGCGTCCTGGTACCGGCCGGGCGGACAGCACAGCCCGGAGGAGATCGCCCGGCAGTACCTGTCGATGGTGCTGGACGGGATCGCCGTGCGCGGGTAGCTCACCCCTGTACGGGGCGTGACCGGTGGCTCCGGCCGGGGGCGCGGCCTATGTGTCGCACTCCAGCACCGTCCGGCACAGTGCGCAGCGTGCCCTGACCCGGCCCCGGACCGGCACCCTGATCCGCTGGTGGCAGGTCGGGCACGGGAACGAGACCCGCAGCCGCCCGCCGCCGTCGGGGGTGAAGGCGTAGGGGGTGCCGGGCTGCTGGGAGGGTGCGGCGGGAGCGTGGCGGCGGTCGCGCGCATAGCGGCGGCGGCCCGCCCAGCCCGCCGCGGTCAGCGGCGGCTGCTCCTCGTCCTGGCGGGCCCGTGCCATCCCCTTCTGGTACGCCGTGTACGCCTGCGGGCTGGTGAACCACACCGCCGGGTCCTCGTGGAAGACCAGGGCGCGCTTGGCGAGGACGTAGCCGAACTCCTCCGGAGTGAGGTAGCCGAGCTTCTGGGACGCCTCCCCGTGCTCCCGGTACGCGTCGAGCAGCAGCCAGCCCGCGCCGAGGTACGTGGTCGCGGTGTCCGTCAGGATCTCGTTCTCCCGGGTGCTCGGGAAGGACAGGTCCAGACGGTGCAGGTAGACGTGCATGATCTCGTGGGCGAGGGCCGCGCCGACGTCCCTGCGGTGGGTGCGGAAACGGTCGTTCAGCTCGACGAAGTACTCGGGGCCCGCGGTGAGTTCGACGTTCGCCGCGTGTGTCATGTCCCGGAAGCCGACGATCATGCGGGCGTCGGGGAGGCGGAAGTGCCGGACGATCTCGTGGGCGACGCGCTGGGCGCCGAGGTGGAGGTCGTCGGTGTCGCAGAACGCGACGTCGGCGGGGGCGACGCTGGTGGCGAAGGTCTGCACGGTGTCGTACGACAGGCGCCGGTACAACGCCGTGATGGCGGCCCGCACGGTGTCCAGGTGCGGGTAGCCGTGTTCCACCGGGCCGCCGTTCGCCACGTCCCTTACCCCCACAGAGGCTGCCGGAGCTTCCTTCACAGTATGCGGGGGACAGGGAGGATCGGGGCCCCTAAAGGGGCGCCAGCCGTACCGTTCCCCGACCGGTCTCCTGGAGCTCCAGGATCCAGATCTCGTTCTCGCCCTCCTTCAGGACCGGGCCGGGAACGTACAGCGACTCCTGTGGTCCCGCCGACCAGTAGCGGCCCAGGTTGAAGCCGTTGATCCAGACGAAGCCGCGGGTCCAGCCAGGGAGTTCCACGCGCGCGTCCCCGGCAGCGCGCGCCGTGACCGTGCCCCGGTACAGGCCCGGGGCGCCGTCCGCCGGAAGGGCGCCGAACGGCACCGCGGCCACCCCGTCCTCGAAGGCGTCGAGATCCAGGCCGCGCGCACGCACCCCGTGCAGGAACTGGCGTTCGTGCAGGAGACCGCCGGTGATGCCCTTCGTCTCGCCCGAGCGGGGGCCGTAGTTGACGCGGCCCAGGGTCTCCACCCACAGCTCCACGCGCGCGGGGCCCGCGATCGGCTCCTTGAGCTGGGGTTCCTCCTCGGTGAGGACCCCGGCCCGCTCCCCGTCGACGTACACCACCGCGAGGTCGCGCAGGCCCCGCGCGGTCAGCGGGTACGGCTGGCGCGGGCCGGGGACGTCCGCCTCGTAGCGGACCAGGCCGCGGGCGATGTCCAGCTCCTCGAAGGTCGGCGGCACGGCGTGGACGCGCTCGGGGGTGCCCAGGGTCTCCAGGACGGCGGCCAGGGAGGCCCAGCCGGTCACCGCGGCGTCCGCCGCCACGTCCAGCGCGGCCGGTGCGGGCGGCAGCTCCGGCAGCGGGCCGTCGTGGTGGGCGGCGAGCACCTCGCGGAAGCGCCAGAACTTCTCCGTGGGGCGCCCGTACTCGTCGATCGGGGCGTCGTAGTCGTACGACGTCACGTCCGCCTCCAGCGGCCCCTGGTGCAGTTCGCCGCCGGGCCGGTTGGCGCCCGCCCAGCCGGCGAAGTTGGTGCCACCGTGCGCCATGTAGACGTTGACCGACGCCCCGCACTCCAGGATCTCCCGCAGGGCGTCCGCCGCGTCACCGGCGTCCCGTACGACGTGCTCGCCGCCCCAGTGGTCGAACCAGCCGCACCAGAACTCCATGCACATCAGCGGGCCGGCGGGCTGGTGGCGGCGCAGCGTCTCGAAGGCCGCGCGCGCGTGCGAGCCGAAGTTCACCGTCGCGAGCAGGCCGGGTACCGAGCCGCCGGTGAGCATGTGGTCCTCGGGGCCGTCCGAGGTGAACAGCGGCACCGTGACGCCCTGCGCGCGCAGCAGATCGGTCAGGTGGGCCAGGTAGGCGGCGTCGGAGCCGTAGCTGCCGTACTCGTTCTCCACCTGAACCATGATCACCGGGCCGCCGCGGTCCAGCTGCCGGGAGACGACCTCGGGCAGCAGCCTGCCGAACCAGCTGTCCACGTACTGGAGGAAACGCTCGTCACGCGTGCGCGCGCGTGCGCCCAGCTCGCCCGTCACCCAGTGCGGCAGGCCGCCGTTCTCCCACTCCGCGCAGATGTACGGACCCGGCCGTACGATCGCCCACAGGCCGGCCTCCTGCGCCGCGTCCAGGAAACGACCGAGCGCCCGGACGTCCCGGAAGTCGCCCGGGTGCGGCTCGTGCAGGTTCCACGGCACATACGTCTCCACGCAGTTCAGCCCCATGGCGCGCAGCAGCGCCAGCCGGTGGCGCCACTGCTCCTCGTGCACCCGGAAGTAGTGCAGCGCACCGGACAGCAGCCGCACCGGCCGACCGTCCAGCAGGAAATCCGTTTCGCCCACCGTGAAGTCGCTCATAGGCTCACCTTGGCCTGCTGGCAAGTGCCGAGACCATGGACAAAGATCGGCAGCACTTGGACGAAAGAGCCGACAGCGAGGAGCGCGCAGTGCCGGGCGGACCGCCGATCTTCCACACCTGGATGCGGTTCTTCACACCCGGCGCCGTCCACCGCCGGCTCGGTCTGGTCTGCTGGGGCGTCGGCCTCCAGTACGGGGCGGTGCCCGCCGTGGGGCCGCGCCTGCTGGAGCACCACGTCGCCGTGGTGATCAGCTCGGGCCGGGGCTGGTACCGCACGCCCGACGGGCGCAGCACCGCCGTCGCCGCGCCCGCGCTGGTGTGGCTCACGCCCGGTGTCCCGCACCACTACGGACCCGATCCGGACAGCGGCTGGGACGAGGCCTTCGTGACCTTCACCGGACCCGACACCGCGACCTACACGGAACTCGGCTACATCGAGCCCGAGCGGCCCGTGGTGCCCCTCGCGGACGCCACCGGGCCCCGGGACGTCATCGCCCGCATCGCCCGCGCCGCCCGCCAGGGCAACCCCCTCCTGGAGGTCGAGACCGGCGCCGCCGTGCACGAGCTCCTCGTCGCCCTGCGTCGCGCGCGTGCCGACCTCGCCCCCGACGGCGACCCGGTGCTGCACGCGCTCGCCCGGGACGCCTGCACCGGCATGACCGTCGCCGACCACGCGGCCCGGCACGGCATGACCCCCGCCGAGCTGCGCACCGCCGTCCGCCGGGTCGCCGGGTGCAGCCCCAAGGACTACCTGATCGGCATCCGGCTCGGCCGGGCCCAGGAACTCCTCGCGACCACCGAACTGTCCGTCGCCGCCGTCGCCCGCCGCGTCGGCTACGACGACCCGGCCTACTTCTCCCGGCTGTTCACCCGCCGCGTCGGCATCGCCCCCGTGCGCTTCCGCGCCCAGCAGAGCCGGGCCGTGCCCGAGGACCGGACCGACGCCCTCGGGGATCACCCGGCCGGCCCCCCGTAGGGTTGGCGTCCATGACCACCAGCAACACCGGTACCGGTGACGTCGACCCCGCCGTCCGCGCGGAGCTCGGCCGGCTGCGCGACAGCATCGACAACATCGACGCGGCCGTCGTCCACATGCTCGCCGAGCGTTTCAAGGCCACCCAGCAGGTCGGGCACCTGAAGGCGGTCCACCGGCTGCCCCCCGCCGACCCGGCCCGCGAGGGCCGCCAGATCGCCCGGCTGCGCGCCCTCGCCGAGAACGCGAAACTCGACCCGGCCTTCGCGGAGAAGTTCCTCAACTTCATCATCGCCGAGGTGATCAGACACCACGAGTCCATCGCCGAGGACACCGTCAACAACCGGGCCGGCGACACCCCCTGACCGCGGGCGCGCGGGGGGTGTGCCCGAGGACCACGTGGCCCGTCCACACCCGCCGCCCCCCGCACCCCGCCCACCAGCGCCGTCATGCGGCGGCGCCCGACCTCAGGGCGGACATAAGCCGCGTACCGCTCCCGCCCCTGTGCGTTGTCGGTGTCATCGGGCAGCATGGCCCGCATGTCCGTACTGACTCGCGACGAAGCGCAGAGCCGCGCCGAGCTCCTCGACGTCCACCGCTACACGATCGACCTCGACCTGACCACCGGGGACGAGACCTTCGACTCCCGCACCGTGATCCGGTTCACGGCCAGGTCCGACGGCGACACCTTCGTCGAGATGAAGCCCGCCGAACTGCGCGCCGTCACCCTCGACGGACAGTCCCTCGACCCCGCGACGCTCGACCAGGACCGGCTGCCCCTGAAGGACCTCGCCGCGGGCGAGCACGAACTGCGCGTCGAGGCCACCATGCGCTACTCGCGCACCGGCGAGGGCATGCACCGCTTCACCGACCCCGCGGACGACCTGACGTACGTCTACACGCAGATGTTCATGGACGACGTGCAGCGCGTCTTCGCCGCCTTCGACCAGCCCGACCTGAAGGCCGTCTTCGAGCTGTCGGTGACCGCTCCCGAAGGCTGGACCGTCCTCGCCAACGGGGTCACCGAGGACCTCGGCGCGGGCCGCTGGCGGGCCGCCGCCACCCCGCTGATCTCCACCTACCTGGTCGCCGTCGCCGCCGGCCCCTGGCACTCGGTGCGCTCCGAACACCGCGGACTGCCCTTCGGCATCCACTGCCGCCGCTCCCTCGCACCGCACCTCGACGCCGACGCCGAGGAGATCCTCGACATCACGCGCGCCTGCTACGACCGCTACCACGAGAAGTTCGAGGAGCCCTACCCCTTCGACTCCTACGACCAGGCGTTCGTCCCCGAGTTCAACGCCGGCGCCATGGAGAACCCGGGCCTGGTCACCTTCCGCGACGAGTTCGTCTACCGCTCAGCCGTCACCGACACCGAGCGGCAGACCCGCGCGATGGTCATCGCCCACGAGATGGCCCACATGTGGTTCGGCGACCTCGTCACCCTCAGGTGGTGGGACGACATCTGGCTGAACGAGTCCTTCGCCGAGTACATGGGCTACCAGACCCTCACCGAGGCGACCCGCTTCACCGACACCTGGGTCGACTTCGGCGTCGCCCGCAAGGCCTGGGGCTACGACGCCGACCAGCGCCCCTCCACCCACCCCGTCGCCCCCGAGGCCGTCGACGACACCGCCGCCGCGCTGCTCAACTTCGACGGCATCTCCTACGCCAAGGGCGCCTCCGCGCTGCGCCAGCTGGTCGCCTGGACGGGCGAGAAGGACTTCCTCGCCGGCATCAACATCCACTTCCGGCGGCACCGGTTCGGCAACGCCACCCTCGCCGACTTCATCGACTCCCTCGCCGCGGCCACCGAACGCGACGTGCACGCCTGGGCCGACGCCTGGCTGCGCACCACCGGCGTCGACACCCTCACCCCGGTCCTCACCACCGCCGCCGACGGCACCCGCACCCTCACCGTCGAGCGCACCGGCAGCCGCCCGCACCGCGTCTGCGTCGGTGTCTACGACCAGGACCTCGCCGACGAGGGCCGGCTCACCCTGCGCGAGCGCATCGACCTCGACATCCCCGGGACCGCGCCGCAGCCCCTCGGCAAGCGCCCCGCGCTGCTCCTGCTCAACGACGGCGACCTGACCTACGCCAAGGTCCGCTTCGACGCCGAGTCCGCCGCCACGATCCGCGCCCACCTGTCGGGCCTGCCCGACCCGCTCACCCGCGCGGTGGTGTGGAACGCCCTGCGGGACGCGGTCCGCGACGGCGAACTGGAGCCCGCCGCCTACCTGGAGACCGCCCGCACGCACCTCCCGCACGAGACCGACCTCGCCCTCGTCCAGGGCGTGCTGGCCTTCACCGCCGTCCACGTCGTCGACCGTTACCTCACGCCGGAGGAACGCCCGGCCGCGCTCGCGACCCTGTCCGCCCTGTGCCGGGACTTCATCCGGCGCACCGAGGACGGTGACCACCCCGGTCTGCGCCTGATCGCCGTAAGGCACTTCATCCGCGCCGCCGCCCAGCCCGACACCATCGCCGCCTGGCTCGCCGAGGGCACCGTACCCGGCGGCCCCGAACTCGACCCCGAGCTGCGCTGGCGCATCATGGGCCGGCTCGCCGTCCTCGGCGCGGTCGACGAGGAGCGGATCGCCGCCGAACTGGCCCGCGACCCCAGCGCCAGCGGCCAGGAGGGGGCCGCCCGCTGCCGGGCCGCGCTGCCCGACCCGCAGGCCAAGCGCGCCGCCTGGGAGGCCATGTTCACCGGCGACGGCCTCTCCAACTACCTGTTCTCGGCCACCGCCCAGGGCTTCTGGCACCCCGAACAGGCCGACCTGGTCCGGGAGTACGTGCCGCGCTACTACCAGGACGCGGTCACCGTCGCCGCCCGGCGCGGGCCCGCCATCGCCGGCGTCGTCGGCCGCGAGGCCTTCCCCGCCCACGCCGTCGACGCCGGGAACCTCGCCCTCGGCCAGGACTGCCTGCGCGACGCCGCCCCGGTCACCGCCCTGCGCCGCCGCCTGACCGACGAACTGGACGACCTGCACAGAGCACTGCGGATCCGCGGCGCGTAGGGCCCCGGGGCGACCGGTGAGGAGCCTCGGCCTCAGGGCTCCCTGGCGAGCAGGGCACCGGCCGCGGGACGCCGTGGCCGCGGCCGGGCTCGCACCGGGGCCGGGCCGCAGCCGCCCCGCCGGGGGTTGGCTCGTGGCTGGTGGTGTGCCGCGGTCGTTGTGCGGGGGTCGCCCTGTGGCTCGTGGCGTGCCGCGGCCGTCCTGGCGGGCCGGCCCGTGGCGCCCGGTCCGCCGTGTCCCCTCAGCCCCCGCCCGGCCGTAGCTCCGCCCGGCGTACGCCGCCCTCGCGGGGGCCCGCGCGGCGGTTGCCCACCCCGGCCGTGCCGCGCGTCTCGGCGCCCAGCGTGAAGCCGAGGCGCTCCAGGAACCGCTCCCCGGCGTGCCAGCCCGGCGGCACCGTCGCCGTCACCAGGGACACCCCCTCGGCATGCGCGAGCAACGACTCGGCCAGCGCCCGCCCGAGACCCCGGCCCCGCACCCACGGCGCCAGCAGGAACAGGCCCACCGCCACCGCGCCGGGCGCCGGATGGTTCCGTACCGCGTCCACCAGGCCCGAGACGACCCCGTCGCGCTCCAGCACCAGCAGCACCTTGTCGTCGGGATCGGCCCCCTCCGGCAGCCCGTAGAACAGGCTCTGCACGTCCCCGGGGCCCGACGGCAGCCCCGTCGCCGCCACGAACCAGTCCTCGCAGGCCTCGAAGAGGTCCAGCAGCGGCGCCTCGTCCGAGGGCAGCGGCTCCCGCACCAGCACCCGCTCACCGGGCACGTCGATCATCCACGCGTCAACCATCCGACCGACGTTAGCCCCGGTCAGCCCTCGCCTCAACGCCCTTGCCCCGCTTGGCCCGACGCTCCGGCACAGCCCCCGGCCGACCGTCCCGACAGGTTTTCCCCGCACGGCAGTACCCACTTTCGGGTTCCGATCGTTGAGCTTTACGGGCGCGCAGGCCCCATCCCGTACAAGCTGGAACTCCCCCCCGCGGACCACCCCCTTCGGCCAGCGACCCGAGGAGAGCCCATGGGCATGCCGCCCCTCGCATCCGGATCGGCGTGGTGATCCCCTACCGCACCCCGGCCCGCGACGCGATCAGCTGCTCGGTCCCGGTGGCCCGGCT
>NZ_JBEYFC010000203.1:0-14452 GCF_040634175.1 Streptomyces sp. NPDC007162 | reverse complement strand
TGGTCGACGGCGTCGGACTGATCGTCGGCATCGACCGCTTCATGAGCGCCGAACTCGCCCTGGTGGACAGCGAGCGGGCGATCCTCGTGCAGCGCGGTGTCCTGGACGCCGAACGGGCGCTGGCAGCACGGCTCCAGCACGCGCTGCTGCCACTGCCCAGCAAGCCGGTGCAGCTGTGCGGACTGCGCGTCGAGGTCGCCTACCTGCCCGCCCAGGCGGGGGTCCACGTCGGCGGCGACTGGTTCAGTGCCATCGAACTGCCCGACGACGCCGCGCTGTTCGTGGTCGGCGACGTGGCGGGTCACGGCGTGGACGCGGTCGCGACGATGGCTCAGCTGCGGTTCACCGCCAAGGGCATGGTGTCCACCGGCTCCTCGCTGACCGGTGCGCTCGCCCGCCTCAACTTCCTGCTCCTGCACTCGCGCGACAGCCAGTCCACCGCGACCCTGATCCTGGCCCGGTACGAGGCCGCCGACCGCCGTCTCGTCTGGGCGCAGGCCGGTCACCTCCCGCCCCTGCTGGTGCGCGGGGACGAGGTGCGCCGGCTCGACCGCCCGGACGGCATGCTGCTGGGGGCCTGCGCGGAACCGTTCTACGAGTCCGCCGAGTTCCGGCTGGAGCCCGGCGACCGGCTGTTGATGTACACGGACGGCCTGGTGGAGCGGCCCGGCGAGGACATCGACGCGAGCCTGAACCGGCTGGCCGAGGCCGTCCGCACCGCGGCACCCGACTCCCTGTCCGCCCTGCTCGCCGCGATGCTGGAGGGCGAACGACGGGACGACGTCTGCGTGCTGGACATCCGGGTACCGCTGGAGGACGAGGAGTAACGGCAGGCGGAACGGACTCCACGGGCCACGGCGAAGATCGGGGCGACGTCCGGGCCGGTGGGACCGTGCCGCGGCCGACGTCGCGATGCCGCTCGGGCCGACGGGGCCGGGCCGCGGCAGCAGGCGAGCCGACGGGACCATGCCGCGCGAGCGGGCGAGCCGACCGAACGGGGCAGGGAGAGGGGCGGCGGGATCGGGTCGCAGGAGCGGGCGGCGCGGCGCGGCCGCAGTCGCGGCGCCGCTCCGACCCGCGGCGCTCCGGCCCGCGGCGCTCCGGCCGACGTGCTCGGGCCGCGGGAGCGGTCGAGTCGCCCTGCCGTCGTCGCGAGGTGCCCTTTGCGCGTCGTTCGGGCACCGGGGTCAGCCGTCGGTGCCGGTGAGGGTGGTGCGGGACTCCAGGGCGCGTCGGGTGTCGTCGCCGTAGACGCCGCGTTCGTCGCCGCTGATGCCGTACCAGATCTGGAAGCGCTCCACGGCGGCGGTGAGGGCGGTGTCGTAGGTCCCGCCGGTGGAGCCGTCGCGGTAGACGTCCGGGATGCGCAGCAGACGCTGCTCCAGTTCGACGACCCCGGGGCCGGTGTCGCCCTCGCGGAGGGTGCCGGCGCCGTCGGGGTCGGCGGAGGGGTCCGCGGCCGGCGCGGTGGTGGCCGGTGCCGTCGTGGTGGGCGCGGAGGGCTGGGCGGCGGCCGCCGTGCCCTCGCGGCCGGGCAGCAGGAGCGCGCAGCCGAAGCCGACCAGGGCGGCCGCGCCGACACCGACCACCACGGCGGCCCTGCGCAGCCCGGGTCCGAAGCCGAAGGCGCGGGACGATCCGCCGCCCCGGCCGTGGCCACGACCGCCGGACGCGGTGCGCGGGCCGTCGGTGACCGGCGGCAGCTCCTGGGTCACGTCCTCCGCCCAGCCTGCGGGCCCGGGAGAGGAGTCGAAGGCCTCGAACCCCGCCGGGCCCCGGGCGCCCCTCGCCGTCCGCTCCTTCTCGTCGGCCTCCGCCTCCTCGCGGATCTCCCGCATCAGCTCCGCGAGGGCGTCCAGCCGGCGGGGGCGCAGCACCCGTATCGGCTCCAGCACCGGTCCGCGATGCAACTGTTCAGGGTCGGGCGGTGTCGACACACTGCTCTCCTTCCACGTGCCGTACGCACGGGTGTCCGCGATCCCCGAGAACACATACGGGGCGACCGGCTCACCGGTTCAGCTCACGGACGCAGTGCACTCAGTTCCCCGCGCGGTGTGCACTGAGTGCCATGGGGGCGGCCGGAATGCTACGTTCGCGTCCATGAGCTCCAGCAGCGTGGCACCGCCCGCCAAGCCGCCCATGCGGGACGCCCTGGTCGCGGCGGCCTTCCGGCTCTTCCTGGAACGCGGCTACGAGCAGACGACCGTCGACGACATCGTCGCCCTCGCCGGGGTCGGGCGGCGCTCCTTCTTCCGCTACTTCCCGTCCAAGGAGGACGTGGTCTTCCCCGACCACGAGGGGTGTCTCGCCGACATGACCTCCTTCCTGGCGGCGAGCGACCCGGAGACCGAACCGGTGCGGCGGGTGTGCGACGCGGCCCGGATGGTGCTGCGGATGTACGCCGAGAACCCCACCTTCTCCGTGCAGCGCTACCGGCTCACCAAGCAGGTCCCCGGGCTGCGCGCTTACGAGCTGTCGGTGGTGTGGCGCTACGAGCGCGCACTGGCCGCGTACCTGCGCGCCCGTTACGCGGGCCGGCCGGACGGCACGCTGCGGGCGGACGTCATCGCGGCGGCGGTGGTCGCCGCGCACAACAACGCGCTGCGCTCGTGGCTGCGTTCGGACGGACAAGGCGACGCGGGCGAGACGGTCGACCACGCCCTCGGGTACGTACAGGCCGCGTTCGGCACCGAGGACGGCGCCCCCGCTCCCGGCGGGACGTCGGCCGCGCTGTTCGGCGGGCCCGGGGAGCACCCGGACGACGTGGTCGTCCTGGTCTCCCGGCGCGACGCCCCGCTGTGGCGGGTGGTGCAGGAGATCGAGACCGCGTTCGGCCGCGCCTGACGGCACACGCACCCCTGTGTTCGGTCACGTCCCCATTAAGGGGTACCCAGTGCCTTTACGACTGGCACTGAGTGCCATACGCTGTCGGCGTGCACGGTGGCACTCCGAACCGGGCACATGCGTGCCCGGCCGGTCCGGGTGCGCGGGACACCGGATTCCGGGCGAGCGCAGGGAGTTGACCAGCGTGTACCACCACTCGGCGAGCGCCGCACAGTCGGCGGTCGGATTCGCGACGAGCGTTCTCGAGCCCACCCCCGCGGACCACTCCAAGGACGCCATCGTCTTCCAGCGCTGCACCTGGTGCGGTACCGCGATGTACCACCGGCTGCTGTGTCCGGTGTGCCAGGGCAGCGAACTGCGCACCGAGCGCAGCGAGGGGGTGGGCACCGTCCGCCACTCGACGGTGGTGCACCGCAACACGCCCGCCGCGCGCAACGTCTCCCTGATCGAGATGGCCGAGGGCTTCGTCGTACGCGGCCGGGTCATGGGCCATCCGATCGGCATCCACAGCGGCGACCGCGTCAGGCTCTCCACCACCAGGGACCCGGTACGGGGCGAGCCGGTCTTCCAGCTCCTCGACGAGCCGTACCGGGGCGCCTGGAGCTGACGGGGAACACCGGACCGCTCCGGGGCCCGGCGGCCGCTCAGGGCGTCGGCGTCACCCGGATGCCGACGGTGCCGTCCCGGCCGCGTCGCAGCCTGCTGCCGAGCAGCGTGAGACGGCCGGTCATGCCGTACTTGCGGGCGACGAGGCCGCGGTAGCGGGCGGTGGTGGCCGGGTCGACGAGCTCGGCGGTGGCCGGGACCGGGTCGCCGGTCGGGCGGCCCCGCAGGTCACAGGGGCCGACCAGGACATCGGGGCGGCGGCGGATCCGCTTGACCTTCCAGCTGTCGGCGGTCGTCCAGACACCGAGGGTGTCCCCGTCCCGCACCACCCACACCGGGGTGGGCACGGGTGTGCCGTCCTTGCGGTAGCTGGTGAACAGCAGGTACTTCCCGGCGCCGAGCCGGTCGAGGGCCGTCCCGGTGGTGTCGTCCATGCCGGAAGTCTAGGCGCCCCCACGGGACCCGGGGCGGCCGAGGCGGTCCGGTGGACGGCTGCGTCAGGGCGGTGGGGGTGGCGGGGTCCGGCCGAGGGCCGTGGCCATGCGGTGCACCGCCTCCGTGAGCACCTCCGGTGAGGTGGCCAGGTTGAGCCGTACGTGTCCGGCGCCCCCCGTCCCGAAGGGGATCCCGGAGTTGACGGCGACCCGGCCGCGCTCCAGGAACGTCTCGGCCGGGTCGTCGCCGAGACCGAGGGCGCGGCAGTCGAGCCAGGCCAGGTAGGTGGCCTCGGCGGGCCGGTACCGGATCTCCGGGATGTGCCGGTCGAGCAGTGCGGCCAGCAGCCGCCGGTTCTCGTCGAGACCCGCCAGCAGCGCGTCGAGCCAGGCGGTGCCGTCGGTCAGCGCGGCCGTGTGGGCGAGGACGCCGACATGGCTCGGGCCGTGGCCCACCTCCTCCGGCAGCCGGGCGAGATCGGCGGCGGCCCCGGGGCCCGCCACGGCGAGCGCGGCCTTGAGTCCCGCCAGGTTCCAGGCCTTGGACGCCGACATCAGCGACAGCCCGCGCTCCGCGCCCGGCACGCTCAGGTACGGCACGAAGCCGACGCCCGGGGCGGTCAGCGGGGCGTGGATCTCGTCGGCGACGACCCGCACCCCGTACCGCTCGGCGAGGGCGGTGACGGCGGTGAGCTCCTCGGCGGTGTGCACGGTGCCGGTCGGGTTGTGGGGGCTGCACAGCAGATAGGCGGCCCGTCCGCCGCGAAGCCCGCGGAACGCGGCCCGCAGGACGTCCGGTTCGATGCGCCCGTCGGGGGCGAGCGGGGCCTCCACCACCCGGCGGTCCAGGTGCGTGACGAACTGGTAGAACGGCGGGTAGACGGGCGAGTTGACCACGACCGGGTCTCCGGGTCCGGTCACCAGCTTGAGCATTTCGACGACCCCGAGCATCACGTCGGGAACGATCGCGGTGCGGGCCGCGTCGAGCCCGTCGAAGCCCCAGCGTTTCGCGGCGAACGCGGCGAGCGCCTCGGCGTAGGCGGTGCCCGCGGGATACCCGGTGTCCCCGAGTTCCATCGCGTCGTTGACCGCGCGGACCACCGGTTCGGCCAGTGGTACGTCCATCTCGGCCACCCACACCGGGAGCACGTCCTCGGGATAGGTGCGCCATTTCATGCTGGTACGACATCGCAGCCGGTCGAGGGTGAGGGCGCGCAAGGGGTTCGGCTCGCCCGGTTTCTCCTGCGGGATGCTGGTCATGGGGTCAAGATAGGCGGCCGCGGCCGGCCCGGGAACGAGGCGGACGGTCACGTCGCACCGCCACGGGATCGTAAAGATCACCGCCCTCGTGAACGCCTGTGCGGCCGGGCTCGTATGAAGAGCAGGGCGCTCGACGACCGGAGGGCCCCGCGGTGTCCGCACCGCGCGTTCGGGGTTCGGGAGCCATGGATGAGGCACGCACGACGACGGGTCGTCCGGCGGGGTACACAGCTGGCGGCGGTCGGCGGACTCCTTCTGGGAGGCGCGATGGTCACGACGGCCATGGCGAGCGAGACTCCCGGCACGTCCGCCGTCCCGTTCAGCGCGGCCACGCAGTCCGGTGACACCGGGGCCGCGCTGGTGGCGAAGCTCGGCACGGCCCGCACCGCGGGCAGCTGGATCGGCGCCGACGGCAAGCCGGTGGTGGCGGTGACCGACGAGCGGGCTGCGGCGACGGTGAAGCGGGCGGGCGCCGAGCCCAAGATGGTCGCGCACAGCATGAACGAGCTGAAGGCGGCCACCGCCGCACTGCGTGCCGCGCCCCGGGTGGCCGGGACCGCGTGGGCGGTGGACTACCGGACCAACCGGGTGATGGTGGAGGCCGACAGCACGGTCTCCGCCTCCCACTGGTCGGACCTGAGCCGGGTCGCGGCGGGCATCGGCAGTTATGTGCACATGCAGCGCTCCGCGGGCACGTTCACCCCCCGGCTCAACGGGGCGCAGCCGATCCTGTCGACGGGCGGCCGGTGTTCGGCGGGGTTCAACGTCACCAACGGGACGACCGACTTCATCCTCACCGCCGGGCACTGCGGCCCGGCCAACACCGTCTGGTTCGACGAGGGCCAGGGCGGCAACCAGCAGCTGGGCACCACGATCAACACGCAGTTCCCCGGCAACGACTTCTCGCTCATCCAGTACGCGAACGGGAAGGCCGGGGACAACGCCGACGTGGTCGCGATCGGCAACGGCCAGGGGGTGCACATCACCGGGGCCGCCGACGCGACGGTCGGTCAGAAAGTGTTCCGCAGCGGCAGCACCAGCGGGCTGCACGACGGCACGGTGACCGCACTGAACGCGACCGTCAACTACCCGGAGGGCACGGTCACCGGGCTCATCCAGACCAATGTGTGCGCCGAACCGGGCGACAGCGGCGGGCCGTTGTTCTCCGACGGCATCGCGCTGGGGATGACCTCGGGCGGCAGTGGCGACTGCACGACGGGCGGGGTGACGTTCTTCCAGCCGGTGACGCGGGCGATGGCCGCGCTGAACGTCCAGCTGATCGTCTCGAAGCAGGCGGCGGCCGGGGCGCAGGGCGCCTCCGCCGCGCCGTCCACGTCGGCCACCCACAGCGCGATCGCGCCCAGCGCGGCCTCGCCGGGCGCGGCTGCCTCGGTCGGCACCTCGCAGGACACCAGCCTGGCCGCCCGGCTCACCGACACCCGCAACGTCGGTCCGGGCCTGCTGGTGATCGGGGGCAGTCTGATCGCCCTGGTCGGGACCCGCTTCTTCCGCGCGGAACAGGAACGCAAGGCGTACCAGCGCTACTACTCGGCGACTTGGGGCTGACGGGAGGCCGGGGGAGACCGCGAGAAGGGCACCCGGTCGGTGCGGGTGCCCGGAGCGTCGGTCAGGCCGCCTGATCCGGCTGGTGCGGGGCCGCCGCCGCCCATTCGAGGACGAGCCGCTGGTACTCCTCGCGCTGCTCGGTGCTCAGTGTCCCGCCCGACCGGAGCCACAGGGCCCGGATCTCCGCGTTGACCTCGTCGGCCGATCGCTCGGTGACGGCTTCAACAGTGGTGGACATGGTGTGAAGCATATGCCGCTCGGCGTGAAGGCGCCGTGAGTAAGTACGACCGATACGGACATATCGGACCGTGTTACTCATCACGTCAACGGGTGAAAGAGCGGCAGCAGTTCAGTCCCCGGCCCCGCCGAGAACCAGTACCTGGATCGCCAGCACGGCGGCCCCCCGCGCCCAGTCGTGGAAGTCGGAGACCTTGGTCTCCAGGCGGATCGGGGCGGCGAGCGGATGCCGGTGGGCGCGCACGGCGTCCCACACCGTGTCCCCGGCCACATCCATCAGACCGACCCCCTCCCCGGCGAGCAGGATCTTCTGCGGCATGGCGAAGTTGGAGATCTGGGCGAGCAGGGTGCCCAGCGCCCGGCCGGCCTCGCCGATCACCCGCGCGGCCATCGGCTCCCCCGCGGCGGCGCCGGCCAGGATCTCCTCGTACGACGCGTCGCCGCCGGTGGCGGCCCGGACCTGGTAGCGGATGCTGGGGACGGTGAGCAGGGACACGGCGCTGCCGCGCTCGCCCTGCGGAGTGAGCGGGCCCCGCGGGTCGATGATCCAGTGCAGGCCGAAGCCGCGGTCCTCCTCGGCGTACGGGACCCGCCTGCCGCCGAGCACCAGGCCGTAGCCGATCCCGGCGCCGATAGTCAGGACGACGAAACGGTCGAGTCCGCGGCCGGCGCCGAACCAGGTCTCGGCCTCGACCAGGGCGGCCACGTCGTTCTCCACGACGACCGGCAGCCCGGTGCGCTGCCGGACCAGTTCGGCGAGCGGGACGTCACGCCACCGCAGGTACGGCGACTCACCGACCACCGCGTGCGCCCGGACGAATCCGCCGACGCCGATGCCGAGGCCGGCCACCGCGGGGTGCAGACCGGCCAGCTCGGTGGTCATCGCGGCCACCAGGTCGGCGACGTACTCGGGATCGTGGCTGGTGAGGGGCCGGTCGAGGCGGGCGACGATGTCGCTCCTGAGGCTGGTGACGACGCCGTAGACCATCTCTTCGGTGATCTTGAAGCCGAGGAAGGAGCGGGACTCGGCGACCACGTCGAGCGGTTGCGAGGGACGGCCCTGGCGGGCTTCCGGGGCGCCCGCCCAAGGGGCCTCGACGAGCAGGCCGGACTCGATGAGCGGCTTGGTGAGGCGGGTGAGGCTGCCCTGGGAGAGGTTCAGCCGGTGGGCCAGCTCGGTGCGCGACAGCGGCCCGTGGACGAGCACTTCGATCGCCACGGAACGCTCCGCGGGGCTCAGCGGCAGCCAGTCGGTCACGACACTCCTTTTCTTCCGACACTGAAGTAACCCGGCCACCCTACTGTGCGCCGGGTGCGCCGGAGAAGCGCCCGCCTGCCACCTTGCCTACTCCCCTCCGCCCCTTGACGGCGAGATTCTTTCGCGGCAAAAGTAACCACATGACTTTCTCACTCGGCATAGTCGGTGCCGGCCAGTTCTCCGGCCAGTTCGCCACGCTGTTCCAGGCCCATCCCGGCGTCGGCGACGTATACGTCACCGACCTGCTGCCCGAGCGGGCGGAACAGCTCGCCGCCGCCCAGAACCTGGCCGGTACCTTCCCCTCGTACGACGCCATGCTGGAGTCCGGTGTCGACGCGGTCGCGATCTTCACGCAGCGCTGGACGCACGGCCCGCTGGTGCTGCAGGGTCTGAACGCGGGCAAGCACGTGTACTCCGCGGTCCCGATGGCGATCACGACCGAGGAGATCGCGGCGATCATCGACGCGGTCAAGGCCACCGGACTGACGTACATGATGGGCGAGACCAGCCAGTACAACCCGGCGACCGTGCACGCCCGCAACCAGATCGCCGAGGGCGCCTTCGGGCGGCTGTTCTACGCCGAGGGCGACTACGTCCACGACATGGACCTCGGCTTCTACGACGCGTACCGCTACAGCGGCGGCGAGAACTGGAAGGCGACCGCCAGCTATCCCCCGCTGCTGTACCCGACCCACGCGGTGGGCGGGGTGCTCGGCGCCTGGCAGACGCACGCGGTGAGCGTGTCCGCGATCGGCGTGGTGGACGAGCGCGGGGACGGCGTCTTCGACAAGGACGTCAGCCAGTTCGGCAACGACGTGTCCAACGCCACCGCACTGTTCGAGGTCGCGGGCGGCGGGTCGTTCCGCACGAACGAGTTCCGGCGGGTGGGCTACCCGTCCCACATCCGCGAATCGCGCTTCCGGTTCTTCGGGACCGAGGCCAGCATGGAGCAGCTGGCGACGGTCGCGCTGTGGCAGGACAAGAAGGGCGTGCAGGACATCAGTGAGCTCCTCGAGCCCAAGCCGACCATGTCCCCCGACGATCCCTCGCTCCAGCACATCGCGCCGGAGCTGCGGGCGGCTTTCACCTCGGGTTCGGCTCCGGTGCACGACCGGTCGCGGCTGCCGCGCGAGTTCGACGCGCTGCACAACGGGCACGAGGGCAGCCACCACTTCCTGGTCGACGACTTCGTGACGGCTGTGAACTCGCGCACGCTGCCGTCGGTCAACGCGTGGGTGGCCGCCCGGTACACCCTGCCGGGCATCGTCGCGCACGAGTCCGCGCGGCAGGGCGGGGCCAGGCTGGAGATCCCGGACTTCGGGGACGCCCCGGAGAGCTGAGCCCTCCGGGACGGGCCGGGTGCCGTCAGGTGCCCGGCTTGCGGCCGTAGACGTAGACGTCGTCGCCGGTCTTCAGCAGCGACCAGTACTTCTTGGCGACGGTGGGGGTCATGTTGACGCAGCCGTGCGAGCCCGGCGGGTTCCACATGCTGAGGTTCACCGAGTGGAAGGCCTGGCCGCCGTCGAAGAACTGGCTGTAGGGCATCGGCACGTTGTAGACGGACGAGACGTGGTTGATGTCACGCCAGTAGATCTTCTTCAGACCGGTGCGGGTCGCGAAGCCCTTGCGGCCGGTACGGACCGGTACGGGACCGTAGACCAGCTTGTTGCCGTCCTGGATCCAGCTCAGCTGGAGGGTGAGGTCGACACAGGCGATGCGGCCCTTGTTCGTGGGGCACTTGCCGTCCTTGTTGGGGTTGTGCCCGACGGCCTTCTGCTTGTTCATCAGGTCCATCACTCCCCAGGTGACGGAGCCCGCGTAGCCCACGGCAGGCGTGATGCCGTGTTTGTTCTGAAATGCCTGGATCGCCTTGCAGTCGGCGGTGGACTGCCTGCCGTCGACCGGCCGGCCGAGGAACTTCTCCACCTGCTTCTGGTACGGCCCGGCCTGCGTGGTGCAGCTCGCGGCCTGTGCCGGTGCGGCGGAGAAGGCGAGCGCGAGCGGCGCGACGAGCCCGGTGAGCCCGATCGCGACGGCGCTTCTTCTGCGTATGTCCCCCATGTGAAGCATGTCTCCTTCCTGTGTCCTACGATCTCGTCGCCCTAGACCGTCCGATCCATGGCATTGGTTGTAGCCCGGACCGCCCTGTGACGAAACGGTGAACTTCGGTGCGGTGACCTACGAGACGGTGGGCGGCGGGTCCTGCCGCCTCGGCCGGGCCACGCTATCTCGCTTTCGTCACCGGCGGGTATGGCCCGCCTCGCCCGTCGGCCCCGCCCACTGTGCGGAGCGGTCGCAGTCGAGGTCGAGGTCCCACGCGTCGTCCGGCTGGTCCTCGAAGAGCGGGAGATCGGGGGTGCAGTGCGCGGCGCTGTTCACGAGTACGTCCAGTCCGCCGAAGGGCCGGAGGGCGACGGCCGCGCCGGTGCCGCGGGCCGCGCCCGTGACGAGGATCCGGTGTCCCGCAAAGCGATTGAGTCCGGTCATGGCGACGACGGTACGGGCGCGACGATCAACCGGACGGATAACGTGCGCACATGTCCGCCTTCTTGCAGCAACTCCCGGCTCTCATAGGCGTCGTGATCGGCGCGCTCGGTTCGTATCTCGCCGTGGTCCGGGGCGACCGGGCACGGTTCCGGCGGGAGCAGGCGGCGCGTTGGGACGAGCGCCGGCTGACCGTGTACAGCGAGTACGCGCGGGCGGTCAAGAAATCGGTGAATCTCACGTACCGCGTCGCCTCCCACCTCGGCAACGATCCCCATCCGCACCCGATGTCATCGGCCGAGGCCGAGCCGTTGCTTGCGCAGGCCACCGACGGGCGCGACCCGGCCGGGGAGGCGCTGATCATGCTGGGCAGCCCGGCCGTGGTGGAGCGGGCACGGGAGTGGGTGACCACGGTGATGGAGATGGAGAGGTTCATGCGGTCGGGGACGGTCGACCCGGACGCCTGGCAGCACCTGCTGGAGCGTCAGCGGGCCGGCCGCGAGGGGTACTACAGCGCGGTACGGAAGGACCTCGCGCTGCCGCCCGGCCACCCGGCGCGCTGGCCGACCCGGATGACGGTCACCTGACCGGGTCGCCGGCGCGCCCACGTCCTGCGGAGCCTGCCGTCCACGACGGCTCCTGCTCAGTGACCGCGGGCGATCCACTCCTCCAGGTGGGGTGCCTCGGCGCCGATGGTGGTCGGGTCGCCGTGTCCGGTCAGGACCTTCGTCTCCGGCGGCAGGGTGAGCAGCTTGTCCCGGATGGAGTCGATGATCGTCGGGAAGTGCGAGTACGACCGCCCGGTCGCGCCGGGGCCGCCCTGGAAGAGGGTGTCGCCGGTGAAGACGGCGCCCAGGGCGGGGTCGTACAGGCAGACCGCGCCGGGCGCGTGACCGGGGGTGTGCAGGACGGTCAGGTCGGCACCCGCGGCCTCGATGACCAGCCCGTCGGACAGGTGGTTGTCGGGGTCGCGGTCGGGGTGGGTGAGCTTCCACAGGGGCAGGTCGTCGGGGTGCAGCCAGATCTTGGCGCCGGTGAGGTCCGCGAGGGCGGGCGCGGCGTCGATGTGGTCGTTGTGGGCGTGGGTGCAGACGATCGCCTTCAGCGTGCGGTCGGCGACCGCCTCGGCGATGGCCCCGGCGTCGTGGGCGGCGTCGATGACGATCACCTCACGCTCGTCGCCGACGATCCACACGTTGTTGTCGACGTCCCAGGTGCCGCCGTCGAGGGTGAACTGCCCGGAGGTGACGAGTCGTTCGATGCGCGTGGTCATCACAGCACCACCACCGAACGCAGCACGTCGCCGCCGTGCATCCGCTCGAACGCCTTCTCCACCTCGTCGAGCTGGATGGTCTCGGTCACGAAGGCGTCCAGCGGCAGCCGGCCCTGGAGGTGCAGGTCGATCAGCATGGGGAAGTCCCTCGACGGCAGGCAGTCGCCGTACCAGCTGGACTTGAGGGCGCCGCCGCGGCCGAAGACGTCCAGGAGCGGGAGTTCGAGCTTCATCTCGGGGGTGGGCACGCCGACCAGGACGACCGTGCCGGCGAGGTCGCGGGCGTAGAAGGCCTGGCGGTAGGTCTCCGGGCGGCCGACCGCCTCGATCACGACGTCGGCGCCGAAGCCGCCGGTCAGTTCGCGGACCGCCTCGACCGGGTCGGTCTCGCGGGAGTTGACCGTGTGGGTGGCGCCGAGGGTGCGGGCCTTGGCCAGCTTCCGGTCGTCGATGTCGACGGCGATGATCTTCGCGGCGCCCGCCAGGTTCGACCCGGCGATCGCCGCGTCGCCGACGCCGCCGCAGCCGATCACGGCGACCGAGTCGCCCCGGCCGACGTTGCCGGTGTTGATGGCGGCGCCGATGCCCGCCATCACCCCGCAGCCGAGCAGGCCCGCGACCGCCGGGGAGACGGCCGGGTCGACCTTGGTGCACTGGCCGGCCGCGACCAGCGTCTTCTCGGCGAAGGCACCGATGCCGAGCGCCGGGGAGAGCTCCTGGCCGGTCGAGGCGAGGGTCATCCTCTGCTTCGCGTTGTGGGTGTCGAAGCAGTACCAGGGGCGGCCGCGCAGACAGGCCCGGCAGTTCCCGCACACCGCACGCCAGTTGAGGATCACGAAGTCGCCGGGTGCCACGTCGGTGACACCGTCGCCGACCGACTCCACGACACCGGCGGCCTCGTGGCCGAGCAGGAAGGGGAACTCGTCATTGATCCCGCCCTGCTTGTAGTGCAGGTCGGTGTGACAGACCCCGCAGGCCTGCACCTGTACGACGGCTTCGCCCGGCCCGGGGTCCGGCACCACGATCGTCTCGACCCGCACGGGCTCGTCCTTGCCCGGTGCGATCACGCCGCGTACTTCCTGCGCCATGGTCCTGACCTTTCGTCGCTCTGCTGACGTGCTGTCTTCCGACCCTACGCGTGACCGATCGGTAACGGCACGGAGCACGTCGATCATCGCGGATCTTTCCGGCCCGCGGTCCCCAGATACCCCGGGGGGTACCTCTGCTACGGTGTTGAACATACCCCCGGGGGTAATTCACCCGGGGAGCGAGGAAAGGAGTGCTGCCGTGTCCTTCGTCGACACCATCGAGGTGCCCGGGCTGGGCAACCGCGGCTATCTGGCGGGCGTCGCGCACGGCGCCGTCGCCGTCGACCCGCCCCGGGACGTGGACCGGGTGATCGGGGCCGTCGCCCGGCGCGGGGTGCGGCTCACCCATGTCGTGGAGACCCACGTGCACAACGACTACGTCTCCGGCGGTCTCGAACTGGCCCGCCTGACCGGCGCCCGGTACGTGGTGCCGGCCGGGGCGCGGGTGGCCTACGAGCGGGTGCCGGTGGCCGACGGGGACGTCCTGGGGATCGAGGAGGGGCTCGCGCTGCGCGCCCTGGCCACCCCCGGACACACCCCGCACCACACGTCGTACGTCCTGGAGGAGGCCGGCCGGGCGGTGGCCGTCTTCACCGGCGGCTCGCTGCTGATCGGCACGGTCGGCAGGCCCGACCTGGTGGAACCCCGGCTGACCGGCGAGCTGGCCCGGGCACAGCACGCCTCCGCGCACCGGCTGGCCGCCGAGCTGCCGGACGGTACGGCGGTGCTGCCGACGCACGGTTTCGGCAGTTTCTGCTCCGCGGGCGACGCGTCCGGCACGGCCACCACCATCGGCCGGGAACGCGCGGTGAACGCCGCCCTGGTCGAGGACGTCGACACGTTCGTGGCCGGGCTGCTGGCCGGGCTCGACGACGTGCCGGCGTACTACGCGCACATGGGGCCGCTGAACGCGGGCGGTCCCGCCCCTGTCGACCTCGGCCCGCCGCGCCGGGCGGACGCGGCGGAGATCGCGGCGCGGCTGGCCGCCGGGGAGTGGGTGGTGGACCTGCGCGACCGGGTGGCGTTCGCCGCCGGTCATGTGCCCGGCAGTCTCAACTTCGAGGCCGGCGGCCAACTGGCCACCCACCTGGCCTGGCTGCTGCCCTGGGGCAGACCGGTGACGCTGCTCGCCGAGTCGGCCGACCGGGTCGCCGCCGCGCAACGGGAGCTGGCACGCGTCGGCATCGACCGCCCGGCCGCGGCCGCCACGGGGGCCCCGGAGTCCTGGCTGCGGGCGGGCGAGCGCCCCCGGTCCTTCCCCCGGGCCACCTTCGCGGAGCTGGCCGCGCACGGCACGGAGGACGTCGTCGTCCTGGACGTGCGCCGGGACACGGAGCGGGCCGCGAACCATGTGCGGGGTTCGGTCCACATACCCCTGCACCAGGTGCGGGAGCGGCTGGGC
>NZ_JBEYFC010000202.1:0-14533 GCF_040634175.1 Streptomyces sp. NPDC007162 | reverse complement strand
GTCCAGGATCCTTGCCGTGGTCGGCACGTCCAACTGGGAGTTGTCGATGATCTGGAGGCCCGAGCCGTACCAGCCGGCCATGCGGCCGTGGATGCAGGCCTGCGGGAGTTGATGTGGAACATGTGTGGACCTTCCGTGAAGTGCTGTTCTTGGCTGGGAAATTGGGATCCGGCCCCGGTTACGGCGGGGCACGCAAAGGCCGGGAAGTGGCGCGTGACGGTGGCCGGTGAACGCTCTCCCAGCAGGAGAGCAGGCCTAATCTGATGCGTGAGCGGGCTGAATAGGACCGGCAGGCGGACGGATTGGATTCGATTGGACACGGAAAAGACGCGGAGAGCGCCGTTCGCCGCGCTGCGCCCGGGTGCCGCGATGCCGGTCGCGGCACAGGTGCTCATCGCGGGAACACTGTTCTCCCGTCTCGGTGACACGCTCGCCTCGCTGGGCCTGGTGCTGCACGCGGCGGACCGGGACATCCGGTTCGGCGTGACCGAGGTGATGCTCGCCGAGCTCGTTCCCACCGTGCTCGCGGCGCCGTTGATCGGTTCCGTGGTGGACCGGTTCAGTGCGCGTGCGGTGTGCCTGTGGGCGCTGCTGGTCCAGGCGCTGGCCCTCGGCGCGGCCACCGGGGTCGGCGGGTTCCATGTGAAGGTGGCGCTGATCGCGCTGTCGTGCCTGGCCGGAGTGGCCTCGGTGGCCGCCGGGTTCAAGATGCTGCCCGCCGTGGCCGGTGAGGAGCACACGGGCCGGGCGAACAGCCTGCTGACGGCGGGCCTGTCCGTCGCGGGGCTGGCCGGCCCTCCCCTCGCCGGCTTCCTGAACTCCCTGTGGGGCACGCCCGTGCTGCTCGCGGTGGACGCGACGTCCTTCCTCGTCCTGGCGGGCTGCACCATGCTGGCCGTACCGGGCACCGTGGACGTGGCGATCGGCCGCCGCCCCGCCACCAGGCTCGCGGACGGCTACCGGGCGCTGCGCGACGCGCCGGTGGTGGGCACGCTGATGCCGGCCCTGGCGGCGGCGATGCTGGCCACCAGCATCGAGAACGTCGCGGGCGTCTACTACCTGCGGGACGTCGTCCACGGCAACGACACCGTGTTCGGCCTCTTCCTGGCCACCTGGGCCCTGGGCTCCGTGCCGGGCGCACTGCTGGCGGGCCGCGCGGGCTGGTCGGACCGGCACACCCTGCTGATCGTCGGCGGCATCATGGGCATGGCGCTCGGCCTGCTCCTCGCCGGCCTCCTCCCGGTCGCCGCGGTGATCTTCCCGCTGTTCCTGCTGGCGGGCTTCGGCAACGGCGCCTGCAACGTCGGCCTGCGCAACGCGGTGCACTCACGGGTACCGGCCGAGGTGCACGGCAGCGCCTGGGCCTGCTTCCAGGCGCTGTCCCGCAGTTGCATCGGCCTCGGCTATCTGCTGGGGACGCCGAACTCCCTGGTCTCCAGCCAGGGCCAGGTGATCGCCTCGGGTGTCATCCCGCTGGTGGCCATGGCGTGGGCGGCCCTGGTGATGTTCCGCCGGGGCGAGTCCGCCGTGCCGGAACGGTCCGCCTGAGAGACGGACCGCCCGGCCGGGGAACAGGGATCCCGTTGGTCTAGTCCTCTTGACGGAGGGGGCTTCCGGCGCTTTGGTATGTACCAAACCGCTCCGGCCCACCCCCCGTTCCGCCCTGATGGGCATCCCGAAAGGGCCAATGTCATGCACCTGGCAAAATTGGCGGCCTCCGCGTGTGCGCTCGCACTCGCGGCCACCGGCGTCACCGTGGCGCTGGCCCCCGCCGGCAGCGCCGCGGCGAGCAGTGTCCACTCCGTGGCTCCCTACGTCGACATGTCGAACAGTCAGGAAGGACTGCTCGACACCGCCGTCACCGGCCACGGCCTCAAGGCCTACACGGCGGCCTTCGTGCTCGGCGAGGGCTGCACCCAGATATGGGGAGACACGCTCCCCGTCGGCAACGACCCGTACACCGACCCCGAGATCGCCAGGGCGAGATCCGAGGGCGCGTCCGTCATCGTCTCCTCCGGCGGGGCGAGCGGCGAACCGCTCGCCTGGACCTGCTCCACCCAGAGCAGCATCGACGCCGGATACCAGGCGATCATCGACGACTACGGCGTCACCCAGCTCGACTTCGACGTCGAGGGCGCGGCGATCGCGGACACCGCTGCCGCGGCCCGTCAGATGCAGGCGATGAAGGACCTCGAGGCGGCCAACCCGAACCTGCGGTTCTCCATGACCCTGCCGGTGCTGACCAGCGGGCTGACCGCGGACGGCGTCAACATCCTCAAAGCCGCGAAGAACGCGGGTATCAGGATCGACGTGGTCAACCTCATGACCATGGACTACTACGCGGGCACCGGCACCGAGATGGGCCAGGCCGCCCTCTCGGCGGCCCGGGCCACCCTGGCGCAGATGCAGTCCGTCGACCCGGGCTACACCTACGCCGACCTCGGCATCACGCCGATGATCGGCAAGAACGACGACGGGTCCACCTTCACGCTCGCGGACGCCCGGACGGTGGAGAGCTTCGCCGCGCAGAACGGCGTCGGGCGGCTGTCGTTCTGGTCGGCCAACCGGGACCAGCCGTGCGGCGGCAGCGCCAACTCGCTGTCCACGTGCAGCGAGATCAGCCAGAACCCTCTCGCGTTCACCGACGCGTTCGTGCCCTACCAGGGCGGCTCGGGCGGCGGAGGCACCACCGCCGACTTCTCGCTCGCCCTGTCCCCGGCCAACGCCTCGGTGGTGCGGGGCGGTTCGGTGACCGCGACCGTCACCACCGCCGTCACCTCCGGCAGCGCCGAGTCCGTCGCCCTCTCCACCTCCGGCGCGCCCTCCGGGGTCAGCGTCTCCTTCAGCCCCGGATCCGTGACGTCCGGCGGCGGTTCGACGCTGACCGCGGCCGTCGGCTCGTCCGTGGCCGCGGGCAGCTATCCGATCACCGTCACCGGCACCGCCGCGAGCGGCAGCCACAGCGTGACGTACACGCTCACGGTCACCACCGGCGGCAGCGGCGGCGGTGGCGGCTCGCTCACCAACGCGGGCTTCGAGACCGGCTCGCTCTCCCCCTGGACCTGCACGGGCGGCAGCTCGGTGGTGTCCGGACCGGCGCACAGCGGGAGCCACAGCCTCCAGGTCACGCCGAGTTCCAGCAGCACCGGCGAGTGCGACCAGACGGTCACCCTGTCTCCCGACACCGCTTACACACTCACCGGTTGGGTGCAGGGGCCGTACGCGTACCTCGGGGTCAGCGGTGGTGCCACCGCGAGCACCTGGTCGAACGGGACGAGCTGGAACCAGCTGACGGTGAGCTTCACGACCGGCAGCAGCGGCACGGTCACCGTCTTCGTCCACGGCTGGTACGGCCAGTCCGCCGTCGACGCCGACGACTTCGCCCTCGCCTGAAGGCAAGGCCGCCACGGCGATGGGGCCGGTTCCCGGACGCGCTCCCGGGAACCGGCCCCGCTCGTCCGCCCGTTACTGGCCGAAGCCGTAGGCGAACAGGTGGCCGCTGCCCGTCGCGCCGGTCACCGGCAGCGTGACCGAGGCCACCTGCTTGGCCGCGTCCAGGGGGACCTTCGTGGCGAAGACATAGGTCTTCACTCCGTCACGGCCCCCGCTGCCCGTGTTCCGGTAGGCCGTCGCGACGGCGGTCGTGTCACCGGCGACCGGCTTGCTGGAGCCGCCGTTGAGGGTCCAGTCGGAGAAGCCGACCGTCGCCTTCGAGGTGGTGCCGTCGGTGTAGGTGACGGTCACCGTGCCGGACACCCCGCTGCCGTCGGTCGGCGCGTTGGCCGCGGAGCCCAGCAGGCCCAGCGACGTGCCCGACGTACCGGCCGGCATCGGGATGGTCTGGCCGGCCATCTCCAGGTTGTCCGGCTGACCGGAGGTCACCGTCGGCCAGGTGTAGGACACGCCGTCCACCGTGAGGGTGGAGCCGCTGCCGACACCCGCCGCCGACAGCGCGTTCTGCGAGTAGGCCCAGCCGCCGCTGTCGAACCCGCCGGAGAACGTGGCGCCGTCGGGGTAGACGCCCTCGTTGGTGTCGTACGGCCACAGCGCCCCGGCCTTGGCCACGGCCACCCGCAGGGTCGCCCCCGGCAGTGCCGCACCGGTGCCGTGGTCGGTCAGCGCGAACGTGACCGGGTACGTGCCCTCGACGGCGCCTGCCGTCACGTGCACCTTCGCCTCGGCACTGCCCGAGGCGGGCACGGTCAGCGAGCCGGACGCCGTGTCGAGCGTGACGCCGGAGGGTGCCGTCGCCGTCCAGTCGACCGTGACGGCCCGGCTGCCCAGGTTCGTCAGGTCGAGGGTGCCGTCCTGGGACGTGCCCGGCTGGAGGACCAGTCCGTTGCTGGGACCGGTCGCGGCCAGCACCCGCCCGCCGCCGGTGGTGTCCGAGGGCGGTACCGCCGCCGGACCGGACGCCCAGGAGGTGTCGGGTGCGGTGCCGAGGGTGAAGTCGAGGCTGCCCGCGCCCTTGAACTGCCCGTACGTCAGCCATGAGGTGTGCCAGGCCTTGCCCTTCACTTTCAGCGCCTGCACGTACGGCGCGTCGGGCGCGGCCTGCGGTGCCGCGATCCGGACCGCCTTGCCGCCGTCGACGGTCACCCGGGCCACCGGGAACGCCGGGCTGCCGAGCACCAGGGTGTCCGTGCCGGGGGTCTCCGGGTACATGCCGAGCGCTGACCAGACGTACCAGGAGCTCATGGCGCCGAGGTCGTCGTTGCCGAACGAGCCGACCGGGGCGTTGAAGTACAGGTCCTGCTGGGCCTCGCGGACGGCCGCCTGGGTCTTCCACGGCTCGCCGGTGTAGTCGTACTCCCAGGGGATCTCCACGCTGGGCTCGTTGCTGAGGTCGGCGTCGGTGTTGCCGGGGTGGGTGATGTCGTCGAGGAGGCTGTCCAGGTAGGACGAGTACGCCGTGGCGCCGCCGCGTGCCTGGATGAGCTGCTTCAGGTTGAACGGGACCATCGGCGTGTACTGGGCCGACGTGCCCTCCACGAAGCCGTTGGAGGTACCCGGGGTGAAGCCGCCCGCGAACTGGCCGTCCTTGTTCTTGCCCCGCATGTAGCCGGTCTGCGGGTCGAAGACGTTCATCCAGTCCTGGGCACGGGTGGCGAACTTCTCGTACACCGCTGTCTTCCCCAGGGACTTGGCGAACGCGGCGAGGGCGTAGTCGGCGGAGTCGTACTCCAACTGGGTGGAGACCGGGCCGTAGAAGTTGCAGCAGCCGTAGTCGTTCTCGTCCAGCGGGAGGTAGCCCTTGGCGTCCCGTACCGGCTCGCCGGGCCGGTCGTTGTTCGGGACGGTGGCCTCGTGCTGGAGTGCGGCGAGGGCCTTGCCGGTGTCGAAGTCCCGCGCGCCGAAGGCGTACGCGTCGGTGATGATGCCCGCGGCCGGGTCGCCGACCATCACATAGCTCTCGCCGTTGTTCGAGGCCCACTTGGGCAGCAGGCCCGTCTGGTCGTAGCCGTTGAGCATCGAGGTGACGACGTCACTGGCGACCTTCGGCTCGACCAGCGCCATCAGCTGGGTCTGGGAGCGGTAGGTGTCCCAGCCGGAGTAGTTGGCGTACTGGGCTTTCTGGCCCTTGGCCAGCTTGTGGACCTGGTTGTCCATGCCCATGTACTGGCCGTCGGCGTCCGAGAAGACGTTCGGGTGGAGCAGCGCGTGGTAGAGCGCGGTGTAGAACTGCGTCTGCTGGTCGGCGGAGCCGCCGCCCACCTGGATCTTCCTCAGTACGGCGTTCCAGGCGTCGTGGTTGGCCTTCTCGACGGCGCCGATGTTCCAGTTCTTGATCTCTTTGCCGAGGTTGTCCGCCGCGTTGGCGTCACTCGTGTACGAGATGCCGACCTTCGCCGTGACCGTGCGGTTCGCGGTGGTGTCGAAGGTGAGGTACATGCCGTTCGCGCCGGTCGTGGGCGGCTGGGCGGCCTCGGCCGTCGCGGACAACCGGGACGCGGTGTTCCCGTGGACCGTCGGGGCCGGTTTCGCCGGGACGGTGAAGTGCTTCTCCTTCAGCGGCTTCGACGTGGACTCCTGCGGGGCCTGCCGGACCTTGCCCGCCTTCAGCGACCTGGCGTCGGGGGTGATGGTGCCGCCGACCCAGGTGCCGCTCGCCGTGAAAGCCCGGTCGAACTTGATGTCGAAGTGCAGCGTGTACCGGTTGCTCGCGCCGCAGAAGTGACCGCTGTCGATCGCGCCGCTGATCTCCTTGCCGTTCACCACCCGGACGCGCGTTCCGTCCACCTGGGTGGCGCCCCCGCTCAGCTTGAACAGCAGGTTCGCCTGCTGTCCCGCGGGGAAGGTGAAGGTGCCGAGGCCGGCGCGGGTGGTGTCGGTCAGTTCGGTGGTGACCCCGTTGGCGTCGGTGACCTCGTACGACCCGATGCCGGCCCGCTCGTGGTCGTGGCCGAAGCTGACGGACGTACTGCCGAGGTTGCCCGACAGCGCGCCGGTCACCGGCAGGACGGGCAGGTCGCCCGCGACGGGGCAACCGGGTCCCGAGACGTGGGTGAGGCTGAAGCCGGAGATCTTCTTGTCGCCGTACTCGTAGCCGCCGCCGTCGGGGCGGTCGGGGGTCGTGTCGGGGCCCCACTGCACCATGCCGGCCGGCATGTCGGGGCCGGGGAAGGTGTCCACCGCACCGGAGGTGCCGATGAGGGGGTTGACGAGGGACGCGGGGTCCTTGACGAGGGCCGGTGCGGCGGCGCTCGCGGCGTCGGCGCTTCCGATCGCCGGAAGCGGAAGGACTGCCAGGCCCAGGACGCAGATCACGGCGAGGCGTTGCCGGAATCTCGTGCGGTCGGGTGGTGCGGCTGAACGTCGGGGTCTCACCATCGGTTGCCTCCGCAGCAGTTCGTGCTTCGCATATCAGGCGTCAAGTTTGACAACGTTGCCAGGCACGAGAGTTGAGTGAAACGCGTGCGCTTGGGGCATGTCAACGAGGCCAACAGGACTTTCTGATTGCGAAGTTCACGAAGGGGCGCGGAGGCGTCCGGCACACACCCCGCGGACCCGGCACCCGACTGGCCGAAAGGGTTATTGGCAGCCGCTGACAATAAAGTGCTACGGTCGAAATGCCGGAAGATCGCGTTCCGAGGTCCATGAGGAGGACCATGAACGTCACCGCCGAGCGTTCCCGCCTGCCCTTCGCACGACCGAATGTGCTCGAACTCGCACCGCTGTACGAGGTACTGCGCCGGGAGGCGCCGATCACCGCGGTCACCACACCGGCCGGGGATCCGGCCTGGCTCGTCACCCGCTTCGACGAAGTGCGCGACCTCCTGAGCGACAAGCGGCTCGGCCGCTCCCATCCCGAGCCGGAACGGGCGTCGCGCATCACCACGGCCGCGGTGCAGGAGGGCCCCTCGGGCAACTACGCCACCGAGGAGGCCGACCACACCCGGATGCGCCGGCTGCTCACCCCGGCCTTCTCCGCCCGGCGGATGGTGATGCTCTCCGATCACGTACGACAGCTCGTGGACGGCTGTATCGACCGGCTGCTCGCCGAGCGGGCCACCGCCCCGGACGGGGTGGTCGACCTGCACGCCGGGCTGGCCTTCCCGGTGCCGGTCGCGGTCATCTGCCGGCTGCTGGGCGTGCCCGAGAGCGACCGCGACCACTTCGCCTCGCTGTCGGAGCGCATGGCCGACCATTCCATCGGCGATGCGGCCCTCCGGGCACGGGACGAGTTCAACGCGTACATGACCACGCTTGCCGAGAGCAAACGCGCCCGGCCGGGCGAGGACGTCATCTCCGACCTCGTACGCGCCCAGAGCACCGACGAGGCCTACGACTACGACGAGATGATCCGGCTCTGCGTCGGGCTGCTGTTCGCCGGGCACGAGACCACCGTCAACCGCATCGGCCTGGGCACGCTCTTCCTGCTCACCCGCCCCGAACAGTGGCGGGCGCTGACCGCGGACCCCGCGGGCCGGGTGAACGCCACCGTCGAGGAGATCATGCGCCTGGGCGCGCCCGGTGACCTGGGCCTGCTGCGCTACGCCCACACCGACGTCGACGTGGCCGGGGTCACGATCCGACGCGGCGACGCCGTGATCCTGTCGGTCAACTCGGCCAACCGGGACGCGTCCGTCTACCGCGACGCCGAGACGTTCGACCCCGACCGTCCGGAGCGCAACCATCTCGGATTCGGCCACGGCCCGCACTTCTGCATCGGGGCGAGCCTGGCCCGCACGGAACTGCGCATCGTCTTCGCGGCGATGGCCGAGCGCCTGCCAGGGCTGCGCCTCGCCAAGGACGTCGACGACCTGGAGGTGCGCACCACCCTCACCGGTGGCGTCAGGGAACTTCCCGTGACCTGGTGAGGGCAGCGCGCCCGCCGCGTCACCCCTCGTCGCGCAGCCGGGCCGCAAAGGAGGTCAGCGGTTCGGTCTCCTCGGAGTTGCCCAGGGCGCTGAGGCACGCGCCCGCGCCCAGGCAGTCGGGCTGCGCCGCGAAGGGCGCCGCCGTCAGCCGGGCCGCGACGACGCCGTCGCCGCCGAGGGCCGAGCACTCCGCGGTCATCCGCCCGAGGGCCGAGCGACGCGCCTGGTCGAAACCCTTGACGAGCCCGGCGGACGGGGCCCCTGTCCCGGAGAGCGCGATGGGGGTGGCGCCGGTGTACCACGCGTCCGTGCACAGGCAGTCGTGATAGCCCCAGAACCGGCCGCTGCGGCCCACGTGGTGGACGGCCGAGCCCATGACCTGGCCCGCCGGTTCGAAACCCACGGCGCGCAGCGCGGCGAACCCGCCGGTGGACAGAGCCGAGGACCATGTCCCGCTGCCCCGTACCTCCGCCATGCGGGCGGCCGCCGCCGAGGGCAGCCCGCCCCCGTCGATTCCCCGCCCACGGACACCAACTCCCCGCTCGCGCCCGGCTGCTGGGTACGACTGCTCATCGAGTGCATGCCCGGTCGCCGTGGTCGTCCGGGGAGCTGCGCGACGCACACGCGCACTGTGTACGGCCCTGTGGGCGCGCGCCGTCACCGACGCGTTCAGGCCGTCCGGTCACACGGAAGGAGACAGCTGAGCGCGCACCCATTCGGGATCGGGGTTGGTGTGCGCCCGACCCGCCACCACGACGGTCGGCACCGTCTCGTTGCCGTCGTTGGCCGCTCTCACCGCCGCGGCTCCTTCCGGGTCGCGCCAGATGTTCACCCAGTGCAGTCGGCGGGCGTCGCGGCCCAGGCGGATGCGCAGGCGCATGCAGTACGTGCAGCCCGGACGCCAGAACACCACCGGCCGGCCGTCGACCGCGCTGCGCCGTCGTGCCTCCGCCGCACCGGTCGACCTCGGGAAGACCAGGGGCGAGTTGACCCCGGCGAGCACCAGGAACACCAGCAGGATCGCCGCGGCTGTGCCGGTGTCCCCCTTGAGGACCGGCCCCGTCGCGAGGGCCGAGCCGCAGACCACGAACAGCGTCGGCAGGATCCACACGCGCATCATGGTGACGCAGGCTACCGATGAGCCGCACCCCGCGGAAACTCCGGTGCACCGGCTCGGGCACCTCTGCGATCATCCCCGGATGGCGCACAGTCTCGACTCGCTGGTCATCCGACACACCCACCGTCTTCCCTCCCCCAGGGGCTCCGCCGGGCAAGGAGCCGCCGCCGCCCGGCAGTTCGACGCGGCGCTGACGACCGTCGGCTTCAAGCTCTCGGCGGAGCTGCTGGAGCGGCTGTCGGGGCTGTCCGAGGACGCGGTCGTGCACACCGCCAAGCGGGCGCTGCGCACCGTGAGCGAGATGGTGGGCGACCACGTCCGGCACAACTCGTACTTCATCGACTTCCCGGCGAACGTGCCGGACACCGAGGAGTTCTGGACGCGGTGCGTGGCGCGGGCACTCGGCGACGAGAAGGCGCGTGACAACGTGCTGGCACAGCTGCGGGTCGGGGTGCTGAACCTGCTCAGCCTCCCCACGTACGGCCGCTACCAGCACACCTACGAGGAGATGCTCGCGGCGCAGGACGAACTGATCGCCTCGGCGGGCGACCGGGTCACCGTCCTGCATCTGGGCCGGGACCTGGACGACGAACTCACCGAGCTGTACCTGGCCCTGGCCGGCAGCACGACCCCGCTGAACGAGGACGACCTGCGCGACCTCAGGACCCTGGCCGAGCGGTGCGCGCTCGGACCCCAGCCGGAGGCGATCCCGGTCCGGGAGAACCGGGCGGTCGTCAACGCGGGCCGGCTCGGCGCCGGGGCGGACCTCCTCATCGACACCGTCACCGACGTGCTGCGGCTGGCCTGCGCGCTGTCGGGCGGCGACGTGACGCTGCGGGAGCCGACCCGGTTCCGGGCGCTGTCGCGGCCGGTGCGCCGGGGACTGCTCGCGGGTCTGGACGCCGTGGTCGCGGCGAACCCCGCGAAGCTCGCCGACGTGGTCGCGCACCGGGAGCCGTTCAAGCGGCTCGGCGAGCGTCTCCACCCGCACGAGTACCCGCGCTGGCCGCACGCCGCGGAGGTGTTCGCGGTCGCGCGCGGCGAGAAGGCGGCGCCTTCCTTCGACAGCCTCTTCGAAAAGCTGCTCGACGCGTACGACATCCGTGGCGCGGTGGATCTGCTGAAGTCCGCTCCCGGCAGGCTGTTCCGCGCCCTGGACCTGCTGCTGCGCATCGCCGCCGACCAGGAGGAACGGGACGCGGTGGTGGCAGCCGCCGTTCAGGTCGCGCCCGATGTCTCCGGCCGGGTGGTGCTCTCGGTGCGCGAGCATCTGCACAACCGGGAACGGGAGAGCGACCGGCCCCGGATCTTCGTCAACCGCCGGGGCCGCGCCTGGGTGACCCCCGACGACCGGCCACCCGTGCCGGACGCCGACCGCGACCGTCTGATCGCCGCCCTCGACGCCGAGATACGCCGTCGGCTCCCGGTGCCGGACCGGCTGCTGGTCGACCCCGACGTCCTCGACGTGGCGCTGCCGCTCAGCGGCCGGGCGACCGCGGCCGGGCTCGGCGTGCTGCCGCGCGGGTCGGTCTCCACGGTCGACGGCGACCGGCTGCGCTTCTTCGTGTACTGGAAGCAGACCAGGGCCCGGACCGACTTCGACCTGTCGGCGCTGCTGCTGCACGCCGACTACAGCACCGATTCCTGGCTCTCGTACACCTCGCTCAGGGCCGTGGGGGGCGAGCATTCGGGCGACGTCACCGAGGCGCCGGACGGGGCCTCGGAGTTCATCAACCTGTCCCTGGACCGGGTGCGCAGCACCTTCATCGTTCCGCAGGTCAACATCTTCGCCGGGGAGAACTTCGAAGAGGTCGAGGAGTCGTTCTTCGGCTTCATGCTGCGCGACGGCGAGCAGAAGGGCCGGCCGTTCGAGCCGCGCACCGTGCGGATGAAGTCGGAGCTGCGCGGGGTGGGCCGGGTGGCGCTGCCGCTGGTGTTCCGGCGCGGGGACGACGGCCGGTGGCGCGCGAAGTGGCTGCACCTGTACCTGAGGGGCATCTCGTCGGCCAACCGGGTCGAGGAGAACCAGGTGTCCGTGTCGAAGGTGGTGCGCGCCGTCGTGGAGCGCGAGCAGTTGACGGTGGGGTACCTGATCGACCTGATGTCCGGCGACACCACGACCGTGGACCTGTGGGACGGCGAGCGGATCCCGGACGCGCCCGTGACGTACATCGGCCTCGCACGTCCCGAGGGACTGCATCCGGACTCGCGGATCGTCACCGTCGAAAACCTGCGCGACCTGATCCCGGGCTGAGTGCTAGCGTGGGCCGTGGCGAGGCCATGAAGGGGCTTCCTTCTCATACTCCTTTACAGATACGAGTTCTTTCGCTTTCCTCGCCGTCGACCTCGACCGGGAGGCGCCCAGTGGGCGCCTCCCGGTTTTTTCGTCAGGTCAGCGGCGTGGAAGTGGTGGTAGCCCCCCGGGCGCCCGGAGGCGTTCCCCCTGCGGATTGGGTGGCTGTCCCCGTGTCGGCGCGACGCGGCCGTGCCCAGACTCGGCAGCATGACGTTCTCCATCGACGCTCCCGCCGCGTCCGCGACGGCCGCCGGCCCTGTACGGCCCTCCGGTTCCGGCAGCGATTTCGCCAGACTCTCCCGACGCATCGGCGAGGCAGGCCTGCTGGACCGGCGCCCGGGCCACTACACCGTGCGGCTCGGCCTGGTGATCGCGGCCCTGCTGGGCGGCTGGGCCGCTTTCCTCACGCTCGGCGACACCTGGTGGCAGCTGGCCGTCGCCGCCGCGATGGCCCTCGTCTTCGGGCAGGTCGCGCTCGTCGCACACGACCTGGCTCACCGGCAGGTCTTCCGCCGGCGCCGCCCGAGCGAGACATGGGGCCGCCTCCTCGGCAACCTCGGCATCGGGATGAGCTACGGGTGGTGGATGAACAAGCACACCCGGCACCACGCCAACCCCAACCACGAGGAGCTCGATCCCGACGTCGCTCCCGACATCCTGGTGTGGTCCACCGACCAGGCCCGCAGGAGCAACGGCCTGGCCCGGGTCATCGGCGCCCACCAGGCGTTCCTGTTCTTCCCGCTGCTGACCCTGGAGGGTTTCAACCTGCATGTGTCGAGCATGCGGGCGCTGCGCTCGCCGTCCATGAAGAACCGGGTGCTGGAGGGCACGCTGCTCCTGCTGCACCTGGCGGCCTACCTGTCCGCGCTGTTCCTGGTGCTCTCCCCCGGAAAGGCCGTGGCGTTCCTCGCCGTGCACCAGGGCCTGTTCGGGGTCTACCTGGGCTGCACGTTCGCCCCGAACCACAAGGGCATGCCCACCTTCACCGGCGACGAGCGGCCCGACTTCCTGCGGCGTCAGGTGCTCACCTCCCGCAACGTGCGGGGCGGCCGGTTCACGGACGTGATGCTCGGCGGGCTCAACCACCAGATCGAACACCACCTGTTCCCGAGCATGCCCACCCCGCATCTGCGCCGCGCCCGGGTGATCGTGCGGGAGTACTGCGCGGAGATCGGGGTGCCGTACCACGAGACCGGCCTGCTCCAGTCCTACCGCGAGGCCCTCGGGCACCTGCACCGGGTGGGAGCGCCTCTCCGGCGGCGGCGCGGGACGGCTTGGCGGGGTGACCACTGAAGTCCGCCGTTTCGGCGAGATTCGTCACTACGTGGCATTCGCCATAATTCACCCCCTTCAGGACGGACAGATGCAAACGTAGTTCTCCGAAACAACGACCAGCGACATGGGAGATACGTTTGTTCACGGTACGTAAGCGAAGCACCGGGCTGATGGCTACGGCCGGCGTACTCGGCGGCGTACTCGCACTCACGGTCCTCGGCGGCACCAGCAACGCGGCCACCAGCGGAAACGACGCCGGGAGCCGGCAGAAGACGCCTGCGTCGGCACAACCGGCGGGCACCCAGGACACCTCCGACGCCCGAATAGGGATCACGCCCGGTCAGGGTGCCCACGGCGTCGGGATCACCAGTCCCGTAGGGGTCACCGTCAGTAACGGCACCCTCACCAAGGTGACCATGACCGCCGTCGCGACCGGTACCGAGATCCCGGGCACCCTGTCCGCGGACGGCACGTCCTGGAAGCCGAACGGCTCGCTCCAGCGGGCCACCGGATACCAGATCGCCGCAGAGGCCGAGGACGCCCAGGGCCGCTCCGCCACCGGGTACGCCACGATCACCACCGTCTCCCCCGCCAACGACTTCATCGGGCACGTCTCTCCCGAGGACGGTTCGACCGTCGGGGTGGGCATGCCGGTGACGGTCACCTTCGACAAGGCCATCGGCGACAAGGCCGCCGTGGAGTCGGAGATCCAGGTCGGCACCAGCAGCGGGCAGCGGGTCGTCGGGCACTGGCTCAACGACGCCCGCCTGGACTTCCGCCCCGAGACGTACTGGACGCCCGGCTCCACCGTCACCGTCAAGCTCACCCACCGCGGTGTCCGGAAAACGGTGACGTTCAAGATCGGCCGGAGTCAGGTCAGCACAGTCGACGCCGGCACGAAGCAGATGACCGTCGTACGGGACGGCAAGACGATCAGGACCATCCCGATCTCGTCCGGCAGCCCGGAGCACCCGACGTACAACGGCCAGATGGTCATCTCCGAGAAGTTCACGCAGACCCACATGAACGGGGCGAGCGTCGGCCTCCTGAAGGACGGCAAGCCCGCGTACGACATCGACGACGTACCGCACGCCATGCGCCTGACCGACTCGGGCACGTTCATCCACGGCAACTACTGGGCGGCCGACTCGGTCTTCGGCAAGGCCAACACCAGCCACGGCTGCATAGGCCTGAACGACGTCAAGGGCGGAGGCGACGGCAGGCAGCCCGCCGCGTGGTTCTTCGACAACTCGATGCCCGGTGACGTCGTGATCGTCAAGAACTCCGCGGACAAGACCGCGCCGGCCCCGGACAACGGCCTCAGCGACTGGAACATGCCGTGGACCGAGTGGGTCTCGGGCGGCGCGACCGGCTGACAGCGCGTCGCTCCGCGCAGGTGAGCCCGAACCCCTTCCGCCAGGCGGCGTCCGACCGTGTCGGACGCCCCCCCCCCCCAACAGAAAAAAACACCAAATAACAAAAAAAACAAAAAACTAAAAAAAGTAATACGTCTACAGCATTTTA